>DJYI01000018.1:287-7446 GCA_002448475.1 Verrucomicrobia bacterium UBA6982 | reverse complement strand
CGAGCGCGACGCGCCCCACCCGCCGATCCACGCCGCCGCCGCGCGCGGCGCGGACGGCTCCATCGCCGTGATGCTCGCGAACGACGGCGACGTGGAAGTTCCGTTCACGCTGGAATTGGCGGCGGCGCCGCCTTCCTCTACCGGCGCGAGTGCTTTCACTTCTGGCGTGGCGGCGGTGCCGCCTCGCATCCGCTGCCGCATCACCGACGAACACCGCACCGATGCGGAAGCGCCGCTTCCAGCCGCGCTTCCGCCGCGTTCCTTCGCGGTGCTGCTTGCGTAAAACGGGCGCCCACACGCTCAAATTTCAGCTCCTCATTGCTTGGCTTTCGCCCGGCAGTGTGGTAGAGTTCCCGCGTTCTCAACAAGGAGCATCTCCGATAATGTCGAGTCGAGGAATTGCAATTGGCATCGCAGCTTTCATGGGAGCATTTGCCATGGCAGGAACGGAAAATTCAAAAGCAGTTGACTGGGCGTCGCTGAACGCGGCGGCGCGCGAGGACGCGCTGAGGCCCGTCCGACTTGGAGAACCCGGCGTGCGCCCCTTCTGGAATGCACATTCGCGGGCGTTCATCCATCCGCCGGCATTCGACTTCGGCGACATCCCCGGAGTCGAGGAATACCGCTTCGAGCTCGTCTCGGCCGCATCCCAGGACCCGACATCGGAAGACACGACAGGGCGCGACGATGCGGCGGCGGCCCATGAATCCTCCGCCCCTCTTCCGGAAAGCGCGGTCGCCGAACAACGCGCCGCGACATGGCGCGCGGCCCATCCCTGGGCGCCCATACCGCGCGAGGCGTGGGACTCGCTCCCGCCGGGCTACTACACCCTGCGAGTCGAACCCGCATCCGAAAGCGTCCCCGCCACGCCCGGCGTTTACACGCGCTCCTTCTACCGCGCCGCCCCGTTTTCCGGCCCCTATCCCGAGGCGCCGCGCGGCTACCGCGAAGCCGCCGCGCGCGTCTATGCCGCAGTCGCGGCCCTCCCGCAGGTTCGCGGCTGGCTCGACTCCGACGAACCTCCGGAGGGCTACGACCTCTACTGCTACCCGTCGAAGATTCTCGGCTCGATGATCCGCGCCCTCTGCAGGGACGCGTCACGCGACTCGATCGAAATCGCCCGCCGCATGGCCGACTGGCTTCTCGCGCACAGTGAGCCTGAAGGCGCGCCGCTCGCGCACTTCCCGCCCACATACTGGGGGAATCGCCGCCGCGTGGCCGTCGAAAACGCCGGCCGCATCATGCTTTCGTATCCGGCTCAGGCCGCCCTTGCCTATTTCGTCCTCGCGGACGCCCTGGAAAAGAGCGGCGGAACCGCCGCAGATGCGGACCGCTACCGCGCCGCCGCCCTGGCGATTGTGCGCACCTACGTGCGCCTTCAGGGCGAAGACGGCACGTGGCCGCTGCTCGTCCGCGCCTCCGACGGCGCGGAACTCTGCCCCAACCGCATCGTGCCGGGCCGCTACATCTTTGGCATGTTCGACCGCGCGATCGAAGCCGTCGTTTCAGCGCAATCCCAGGCTCCCAGTCCTGACGCAAGGGAGAGCGGCGAAGCCGCCGCCGCGATGGCAGAGTCCGAGTTGCGTCCTGCCGCAAGGGCGAGCGGCGAAGCCGCCGCACTTGCGGATTCCTTCGCCGCCGCCCGCGACCGCGCCTTCGCCTACATCGAGCACGGGGCGCTCGCCACCTGGAACTGGGACGGCCAGTTCGAGGACTCCAAGCCGCGCCCGCCCTACCAGAACCTTCAGAAGGGCGTGGCCATCGACACGGCAGTCCGCCTCTTCTCGCTCGGCCGCACCGCCGATGCGCTCGAATGCGTGCGCTGGTGCGAGGACCAGTTCACGGTCTGGGCCAGCCCGATCCACCACATGGACTGGAGGCACTGGAAATTGCCGACAGCCCTTGAGCAATACGACTACTACACCCCGATCGACGCGTCCATGGCCGACATGGTGCGCGGCTTCTCGGCCGCATACGCGGCGACCGGCGACCAGCTCTGGCGCGCCAAGGCGAAGGCCATGGCCGACTGCCTTGTGCGCCACCAGCGCGCCGACGGCACCATTCCCACCTACTTCGACGAGCGCGGTGCCGGGTCCGACTGGGTGAACTGCATGATCTACTCCGCCTCCAGCCTCGAAACGGCGGCCGACGCCGGTGTCGGCGACTGAAGGATTTCCGCGTTCGCAACGATGATCATCACCGACTACTTCCGCTCCTCCCGCGACCTCACGTGGGACTACGCCCTTCAGTCCGGCGTCTCCCACGGCACGATCCGCCTTCCGGAAACGCCGGACTTCGATCCGGCCAGCCGCGACCACTGGCGCGCCGTCGTCGAGCGCTTCCGCTCCGCCGGCATCTCGCCGCTCGTGGTGGAGCCGCTTCCCAACGCGCTCCACGACCACATAAAGCTCGGCGACGCGCACCGCGACGAATGCATCGAAAAGGCGCTCGCCATGTTTCCGATCATGGAGGAGTTCGGCGTCAAGGTGCTCTGCGCCAACTTCATGGCCGCGATCGGCTGGACGCGCACCCGCCAGGACCTGCCCGACCGCGGCGGCGCGCTCGTGACTGGCTTCGACGAAGCGGAGTTCCGTGCGCCGGAGGGAACTCCGGCGATCTCCGAAGCCGCTCTCTGGGACAACCTCGCCGTCTTCCTGCGCGCGGCGGTGCCGGTCGCGGAAAAGCACGGCATCCGCATCGCGCTGCATCCCGACGACCCGCCGCTGCCGCGGCTCGGTCCGGTTTCCCGCATCCTGATTTCGGCCGCCGCCTACGAACGGGCATGGGCGCTCGCGCCGTCGCCGAACCTCGGCGCGACCTTCTGCCAGGCGACCTTTGCCATGATGGGCGAAGACGTGTATTCCCTCGTTCCGCGCTGGAAGGACCGCATCTTCTTCGTCCACTTCCGCAACGCGCGCGGCACCGCGAAGCGCTTCCGCGAGACCTTCCACGACGACGGGCAGCTCGACATGGCGCGCCTCGCGCGCCTCTACGCCGAGCACCTTCCCGAAAGCACCCCGATCCGCGTCGATCACGTTCCCGCCATGGGCGCCGCCGACGCGCGCGACGGCTACGGCGCCACCGGCCGCCTCTTCGCGCTTGGCTACCTCAAGGGGCTGCTCTCCGCCGCCCAAGTTCGCTGACATGGAGATCCGGAAGGGCGGCAGGATTCCGTGCTCGTCGCCGTCGCCGGACGCGCCGGCCGCCCGCGCGACGGGCGAAATCATCCTCACGCGCAACATCGACGCCGCGACCTGGACATACGACGCCGAAGCCGAAGGCGGCGCCCTCGTCGAAATCGAGTGGCGCGCCACCAATCCGTTCGTTGTCGTCGTGCGCTGAACCCGGTTCCGCCACCAGCGTCAGGCATGGCGACGCGGAAGCGCCGCCATGCCTGACGTCGGAGACGGAATTTCGTGGGCTCAGAGCGGATGGAATCTCACGCCCTGCGCGGCGAGCCGTTCGGCGTGGGTTCTCAATCTCGCCGAGAAGTCCGAGAACCTAGGATGCGCTGCGGCACCGCACCAGAGCGTTTCGGCGAGGGCGCACGCGCGCGGATATGTCATGTAGTCAAGGTGGTCGCGCGTGGCGATGTATTCCGTCCAGAGCTGCCCCTGTCCGCCAAGAACCGCTGAATGCGCCTCCGGGGCGATGCCCTCCAGCGGATCAAACGAGAACACGTGCGGCAGAGTGAGAAGACCGCCGATCGCGAGAGGCTCCTCCGACACGGGTTCGGCCTGGTAGTAGTCTAAGTACGTGAACGACGTGGGGGCGCAGACGATTTTGTGCCCTGCCTTCGCGGCGGCGGAGATGTCCACTTCCTTGTGGTGGGAGCGCCAGTACATGACGGCGGAGGAGGGGTCCAGCTCCTCGCCTTCGAGGATCTCGTCCCACCCGATGAGCCGCTTCCCGTGATCGCGGAAAAACTCCGACATCCGGGCCGTGAACCACGACTGCATGGCTCGCGGCGAAGTGAGGCCGCGGGCGGCCATTGTTGACTGCGCCTTGGCCGACTCCTCCCACGCGGTCGTCGGCGCCTCGTCGCCGCCGATGTGCATGTAGAGGCCCGGGAACATGTCAAACATCTCGGACCAGACGTTTTTGCAGAAGTCAACGCACTCGTCGTCGAGCGAAAGCACCTCCTTTGAGATTCCCCAGCGGTCGCGCACTTCCTTGACTGGCGAATATCCTACTCCGATCTCAGGGTAGGCGGCGATTGCCGCCTCCATGTGGCCGGGCATGTCGATCTCGGGCACTACCGTCACGTGGCGCCTGGCGGCGAAGGCCACAACGCGCCTGATTTCGTCCTGCGTGTAGAATCCGCAGTGCGGCGTATCGTCCCACTTGTGGGGCCACTTGGAATGGTGGCCGACGATGGTGCGCGCGCGGACCGACCCGACCTCGGCCAGCTTCGGGTAGCGCTTGATTTCGACGCGCCAGCCCTGGTCGTCAGTGAGGTGCCAGTGGAAGACGTTCATGCGGTGCTGCGCGAGCAGCTCGATGAATCTGCACACGTCGTCGGCGCCGAAGAAGTGGCGCGACACGTCGAGGTGAAGTCCGCGCCAGCGGAATGCGGGGGCGTCCTCAACCCGGCACGCGATGAAAGCCGCGGGCGCCCCTGCGACAAGCAGCTGCCGCAGCGTCTGGACCCCGCGCGCGAGTCCGGCCGCGGACTGCGCCTCGATCCTGATGCCGGATGCCGCGTCAACGCGCAGCGTGTATGCCTCCGGGAGGAACCCGTCGGCGTCGGGGGCCGGATCGCCGGTCTGGACGAGCGTGATCTCGGCCGCTCCTTCGCGCACAGGCAGTGCAAGGCCGGTGGCGGGGCGGAGGTATTCGGCAAGGAGTTCGGCGACGTCTCGCGCGGCGGCGGGGCCGGTCCATCCGATGGCGGCGGACGGGGCCGGGGCGAACGAACCTTTGCCCTGCTCAAACGACTTTGGGGCGGGGATTATTGTGTGCATGGGAACTATGGGGATTATTGTGTGAATGGGAACTATTTTGGAACAGGCGTTGAAAAGAAGGAAGAGGAGGCGAGTGCGGTGGATGGGAGAGGGGAGGGGATGGCGGGGCGCCGGCTACTCCAGCATTATCGCGCGGAATGCCTCGATGTCGTCCGCCGTGAAGCCGAGCGAGAGGACGTATGCCTCCACGCGCTCGTTGATCGTGTCGCCCGGAAATCCGTCGAACGCGGACACGAGCTTGTTGAAGAGACGCGCGTGGTTGAAGTCCGGATTCGGGTTCCAGAAGCCGGTGGCCTCCCAGTCGCGCCACAGTTCCTCCTCTTCCACGCCAAGGAGCGCGTTGAGGATGAACGCCACTGCGCCTGTGCGGTCCTGACCGGCTATGCAGTGGAAGTCGATGGGGTAGTTCGCCGGGTCGAGGAACACGCGGAACACGTGCGTGAATGCGCCGCGCCCGAAATTGTTCGTCATCTGAGAGTAGGAGCCCGAGCTGTAGTGCCACCAAGTGACTGTCGGACCGAGCGGCGATCCCTCCATGCCCCAGCATTCGCCGGCGCCGCGCAGGTCGATGTCGCTGCGGATTCCAAGTGCTTTCAGGGCCAGGTCGCGGTTGCCGTCGTTGATGCGGCTGCGCCCCTTCTGCATGCCCTTCGGCTCGCGGAAGAGCGCATCGATGCGAGCCTGCGCGTTTTCGACGGAATTCGCCAGCAGTTCGGCGATCGGCACGGCGGGGGCGGTGCGGCAGCACCAGCGCCATCCGGCGGAGCCGCACCTGACGCTTGCCGCGAAGACGTTGGCGCCCTTGCGGACGGGGACGAGGAACGTGTGGTTTGTGGCGGAGATTGGGTTCTTTCCGTTGCCCTTGTCGATGGAGGACCGGTCAAAGACGATCCTGCCGTTGACGGAGAGCGACCACCACCAGTCCGCGCCGCATCCGAGCGACACCCATCCGTCGGAATCGGCCTCCGCGACCTGCACGAAAACGGCCGGTCCGATGGCCGCCTTGTGAACTTCGGCCGGAAACTCGAAGAAGCCGTTCGCGTCGAGAGTCGCGGTCTCGGCGACGGCACCGAGGAACTTCTCCGGAACTTCGCGGAGGGCGAGCGCGGCGGGGAGGCCTTCGGCCAGAAACGCATCGTCGGAGAGTTGGGGGCGAAAGACAGTCCAGTCGCGCGAAAGGGCGAGGTTCGCGAACTTGATCGCGCCTGGGGTCCTTTGGAGCTCTTCAAACGACGCCTTTTCCGCCTTTAGCGCAGCCTCCTTCGCGAGCAGGGCGGCGGGGTCGGCGGCGCGCGCGAGCGTCTCCTCGCGCGTGAAGTAGCTCGTGGATGCGTTTTCGTTTAGTCCGGCGCTGCGATAGACAAGCCCCTGGCGAACGCGCCGCCCGTCGCGGCCAATGCGCCCGCCAAGGTCGCGGACGTTGGGGACTTCGTGCAGGTTCACGAGCCGCGGCGCGTGATCCTCCGTGCGAAAGCGGCCGGAAACGGGAGGCTCCACGCGGCCGAGAATGTCGGCGCGGACAGTCCACTCGTATTCGGTTGCTATCCTGAGGTTGTCCAGCTCGGCGCGCGGCTCGACGCAGTCCGCGCGGAACACGGGAACGCCTTCCGGAAGGCGGCGCACCTCGACGACGAATCGTGGCCGCGCCTTCGCGGCGGGGCCTTCGGCGTCGTCTGGAGACCACTCCCATTCCAGCGCCACTTTGAGCGGAACGTAGCCGAGTTTCCTCATTTGCGCGCGCTCCTTTTTGTCGGCGAACTTCGCCACGCGCTCGGCCCGCGGGGCGTCGAGCCGGGCCTTGTGTCCTTCGGAAAGGAGCGGCACCGTCTGCCCGTCCGCAGGCGAAACGAGGCGCACGGAGGCGGGGGAGGGGAGCGCGGCGGCGAGTGCAATCGCGGCGGCGAAGGGGGCAAGTCGCGGAAGCTTTGCTGAGGGGAAAAGTGAAGCGTGGAGGTTTGGCATGGAGGCGATCCAGTGGAATTCTCGTGGAATTGTGGTTTGCGATTTGCTACCTTTGAACGCGGGCGTTTCCGGCCAGAACGTCCCAGACCTGCTTTTCGTCCGCAGGTTCGGCGTAGTCCTTGAGCGAAGAGGCGGCCAGAACCCCCGACGCCCAGCCGAAGCCGAGGCATTTGGCGCCGTCCCATCCCTTGAGCACGCCGTAGAGCAGTCCGCCCGTGAAGCCGTCGCCGCCG
>DJYI01000018.1:0-231 GCA_002448475.1 Verrucomicrobia bacterium UBA6982 | reverse complement strand
GTCGCCGCCGCCGATGCGGTCCATGACGTCGATTTCGCGCGGCTCCTCGACGAACCATCCGCCGTCCATGCGCAGGATCGCCCCCCAGAGGTGGCGGTTGGCGGAAACGACCTGGCGAAGCGTGGTGGCGAACATTTTGGCGTTTTTGTATTTCTTCGCCACGGCCTCGATCATTCCCTTGAAGCTCTCGATCTTGGCGCTTAGGTTCTTGCCGCCGGCCTCCGGCCCCTT
>DJYI01000023.1 GCA_002448475.1 Verrucomicrobia bacterium UBA6982 | reverse complement strand
AATAGCGCGGGACGGGACGGCAGAAGCAGAATTGAAAACACGGGCGAAATGAAACGCGAATGAGATTTGGGGATGGTGGGCCGGGAACGGTGATGCGCCCATGCGTCGCGGCGGCGTTGCGCCCCATTTCGCGGAATGCTAGAATCCGCGCCCGTTTCCCCGACACCACGGCCTACGCGTCTTTTCGGCATGACCGAACTCACCCCACCCTTCTCCTTCCGCCCGATCGGTTTCCTGCGCGGCGCGGCGACGCGCAAACAAGGCGCGCCGCCTCAAGCCGCGCCGCGCGATCTCGAAGGCTTCGGGAGGATGGAACCATGACCCCGGACGCATTCGGCCTCGTCGCGCTGTCCGCGCTCTCGCTCGGCTTCTACAATGTCGCCTGCAAGCACGCGGTGAGCGACAACTCGGCCCTGGACGTGCTGCTGTGGTCGTCCGTGTCGGGTCTCGTCGCGTTTCTCGCGGCGGCCGCGGCTGACGGCGGGGCCGCAGGCTTCGCCGAGGCGGCGCGCGCGACGTCGGCAACGCGCTGGATGCTCGCTGGCAAGGTGGCACTCGTCGGATCGAGCTGGGCCGCGGGCTACCTTGCGATGCGACGCCTCCCAATTTCGCTCGCGGCACCGGTGCGGGCCACGGCGCCGCTCTGGACGCTCCTCGGCGCCATCGCGCTCTACGGCGAAACTCCAGGACCTGTCCGCGCGCTCGGCATGCTGCTCATGGTGGCGGGCTACGTCCTGCTGGCGGCGCTCGGCTCGCGCGAGGGATTCTCGTGGCGGAGTCGCGAAATGGGGCTGGTCGTCCTCGGAACGCTGCTCGGCGCCGCCTCCGCGCTCTACGACAAGTTCCTGCTCGCCCGCGCCGGCCTGCCGCCGAGGACGGTCCAGCTGCACTTCAGCGCGGGGCTTGTGCTGCTCTACGGCGCGGTGTGGATAGCCCGCCGCGCGGTCTGGCCCGCGGCGGAGCGAACGCCCTTCCGGTGGCGTTGGTCGATTCCTCTCGTCGGCGCGCTGCTCATCCTCTCAGACGCGCTCTACTTCCGCGCCGTCGCGATCCCGGGCGCTGACATCTCGCTCGTCTCCGTCTTCCGCCGGACAAGTTCCGTCGTCTCGTTCCTCGTCGGCGGACTCCTCTTCCGCGACCTCGCGCTCCGCCAGAAGGCCCTAGCCCTCCTTCTTGTCCTCGCCGGCGCCGTCCTCGCCGCACTGTGAAAGGGATGGACTTTCATGGGATCGTCCTGCGTGATTCCCCGGACGCCGTCAAGCGCCATTGATATTGGTGGACAATAACGATTTATGAACTGTTGACATTTGCGGACAATTGCCATTTGCGAACGATTGTGGGCAATTACTCCCGATCGACCAAATCGACGCGCTCCCAGGAGAGCTCCCAGCCCGCGAACGCCGCGGGCAGGATGCCCGCGCTCCCAGGCGATGTGGAGACGGCGCACTCGCCGCATCATTTGTTTTGGGCGCGGCGGGACGCCGCACCCTGATCGATTGTCGATCAGGAAGTATTATCCACAATTCGCAAGTCGCAAGTGTTTACAAATGACACAATTGTCCACAAATGGCAGATCCAAATTGCGGGCCGCCCGGCGGTCGGCCCCTACCGGAGTTTTTTAGCTTTACCAGCGAGGCCGTGGCAGTGCGTCACATGTCCGCGAGTTCCAGTCCAAGCATACGGGACTTGCGGTCTATTGGATCATGAAGATGGTTGCGGTGAATGGCACGATGGGGGAGTCGGTCGTGCCTTCAAGGGCGAAGAGGTCGCCGCTGCCGGAGACTTCCACGCGGCCGGAGAGGATGGCTCTCGAACCGACCGCCGGGAACCACGTGTCGCCGGAAGCGGCATGAAGACGGGAAAGGACCGGGGACGCCCCCGAACCCCCACGGCCGACATGGGACTCCCCAGAACCGCCTACGAGGTAGGAAACGAGCGGCATGGGGCCAGAGAAGTCGAACTCGGCGGCGACACGGCAGGGGGTGCCGGGCTCGGGCACGGCGCCTTCCAGCCGCACCCACGCGGGGGCGCCGTCGACGAGCGCGAGGCCGCGCCAGGACAGTTCCTCGCCGCCGTCGTCCACGGCGGCGATGCGGGCGCGGACTTTGCGCGCCACGGCGTCGGCAAGGAGAGCGTCCAGCCATGCGGCAGGCAGCGCGCCGTCCTGCACGAATTCCGCCTCGACGCGGGGATCCGCGCGCTGCGGAACGGTCGCCGCGAAGACGGCAGGGGTGCCGGGGACGATGGCGTAGGCGCCGCCGCCGAGCGGCGGCTTGGCGCGCCAGACGCCGCCCGTGGCGGTGTCGGTCACGGCGTCGGCGACGAACCACGCGAAGCGGGTCTCGGCGACGTCGATGGTGCCGCCGTTGAGACGCTCGACGTTGCCGGTCGAAGAGAGTTTCCCTGCGTGGAGCGTCACGCCGTCGAGGACGAGCGTCGCGCCGTCGGCGATCTCGACGGATGCGGCGCAGAGCGTGTCGGCGGAGGCGCCGGAGAGAACGAGCGTCCCGGACTCGACGCGGAGCGCGGCGAGGTCGGACGATGCGAGCGAGACGGTGTTCGTCTCCGCGCCGCGCTTGGCGAGGGCGATGTTGCCGCCGGAGAGCGTCGGAAGCGCGACGGCGCCGGAGACATCGCCCTCGCCGATGCGGAGCGTCGCGACGGCGGCGGCGGAATTGGTGACGATGCCGCCTTCGGAGATGTCGAATCCGTTTGCGGCGACACTTCGGCCATTCAGGTCGAGAAGGGGAACCGGGATGTACGAATTGTAGCTTTTGAGGCGCACGATGCCGGTCTGCGGCCCGGCGGGAAGGCAGTCGTCGGCGCGGCAGACGACGTGGATGGCGTTGGAGAGGACGAGGTCGCCCGCGTGGTTCCAGAAGGCGTTCGGCGTGTTGAGATAGACCGTGCCGCGATAGTCGCTTGCGGCGTTGTATTGGTTGTCGTAGAGAACGACGTCGCAGTCGCCGCACGTTTCGATGGAGCCGTTGCCCGCGAGCCACGAGATGCGCTGGAGGCCGAGCTCGCCGACGACGATGTCGGCGCCGTCGCCTTCGAGGAGCCACTTGCCGCCGTTCGCGGCGCAGAAGGGCGTCCCGGAGAACGACGTGCCGCGCAGGGAGCCGCCGGAGAAGAGGACGCGGGCCGCGACGGCGGGATTGGCGTTCGTGGCGCACTGGAGCGTCGTGGCGCCGGTGCGGAGGTCGAGGACGGTCGCGTATTCAGCACCCGATCCGAGATCGGGTGCGAGGGACAGGCGCGCGGAGGAGGGAAGCGTGCCGCCGTTGGCGACGATGCCGCCGGATGAGCCGTCCACCACGACGGCGGCGCCAGCGGCAAGCGAGCCACCGGGGGCGAGCGTCAGTGTGTCGCGCAGGCGGACGGCGGCGCACGTCTCGGCGGCGTCGAGCGTGAGCGGGGCGCCTTGCTCCACTACGAGCGCGTCGTAGAGGAACTGGCCGGTGCCCTGCAATTCAATTTTGCCGTTGCGGTTGAACGACCTTGCGTGGAGCGTGGCGTTTTTGACGATGAGCGTCGCATTGGAGGCGAGGGATAGGGCATCGACGGAAACGGTATCGCTCTCGGCACCGCGCACGAGGAAGCGCCCGGCGTCAAGGCGCACGTCGCCGAAGACGGACGAACCGACGTCGAGGCCGTTCTGGCCGGAGCCTGTCTTCACGATGTCGATGTTGCGGCAGTCCTGCGACGAGCCCAGCGAAACCATGCCGTCGAGGTCGTTCTCCCCGAGGCGCACCGTGGCGCGGGCGGAGGCGGAGTTTTTGAGGACACCCCCTCCGACGGCATTGAGCTCATTCACGGCGACGCTGTGGCCGCCCAGGTCGAGGACGGGCGCCGGCAGGCTTCGGTTCACCCACGTCATGCGGATGCCGCCGGTGCCGTTGCCGTGCGGGAGGCAGTCGTCGGCGCGGCAGATGATCTGGACGGCGTTGGAGAGGACGAAGTTTCCGGTGTGGTCCCAGGCGGTGCGCGCGTCGTCGAGCCAGACGGTGCCGCGCCAGTCGTTCTGGGCGTTGTAGCTGTTGTCGCAGAATACCACTTCGCAGTTGCCGCGCGTCTCGACGAAGCCGTCGCCGGTATGCCAGTGGATGCGCTGGAGACCGAGCGGGCCGACGAGGATGGAGGCTCCGTTTTCGCCTTCGAGGCGCCAGCGCGCGCCGTTCGCGGTGCAGAACGGGTGCCCGTTGAAGGAGGTGCCGGTCATGGCACCGCCGGCGAAGACGATGCGCTTGACGGCGGATGCGTTGTCATTCGTGGCATTGTTGAGCGTCACCGTCTGGCCAGGCGCGAGGCGCAGGACGTCGGCGACCGTTTCGGGAACGGTGCCGTCGGCAAGGGCTGCGAGGATCGCGCGCTTGCGGGCGTTGTCGGGGGATGGGGAGAAGTCCCACCGGGTTCCGATCTCGTTCTCCTGGTGTTCGAGGCTCCAGCCCTCCCAGGCGCGGAAGGCCATGTAGCACCAGTCCCAGCCGTATTCGTTGAAGATGTCGGTGAGGTCCGTGAGATACAGGTCGGCGTTGGGCGCCCAGCAGATGGCGGAGAATTCGCCGACGAGAATGCGGGCGCCGTGCTTCTGCTGGAAGGCGCGGACGGGGGCGAGCTGCGCGCGCAGCCACGCCTTGTCGAAGGTGCTGCCGTTGGCGAGAGTGCCGGGGTAGGCCAAGCCGTAGGGGTTGTTGTCCAGTCCCTGGTGCGTGTAGGTGCCCGGCTCATACATGTGAACCTGGTAGATGACGTTGCCGAGCGAGAGCGGCGAGAGGTAGTGGAAGGCATCCGGGGCGTCCATGGCGCTGGCCTCCATGACGATGGTGACGTCGGGGTCTATCTCGCGGATGGCCTCGGCGGCGGCCTGCTGCACCTGCCAGTAGTTGCGCTTGTGGGCGACAGTCTGGTTGGGCTCGTTGCAGAGGTCGTAGCCGTAGATGCAGGGATTGCCACGGAAGCGGGAGGCGATCTCGCGCCAAACGGCGAGCCATGCGTCGTAGAAATCGTCATCGTCGAAGAGCGCGAAGTCGGAGTAGCCGCCGACGCGGCCGCCGACGGTGTTGTGGAGGTCAACGATGACCTTGATGCCGTATTTCTCCGCGCAGGGGAGGATGACATTGTCCAGGTGGTCTAGGCGGCCGCGAATCCACGAGACGTAGGCGGGGATGTTCGTGATGGAGGCAGACGGGCAGTTGGCCATCTCGAAGCGGAGAAGCGTCGCGCCCCAGTCGTGGAGTGTGCGGAAGTCGCCCTCGTTCATGTCGCCCGTGGGAGACATCACGCCGCGATGAATCGCGGCATCGGCTACATGCTGCGGATATTGCACAATGTAGTTCTGGTTCGTCGGCTCGCAGATCGCGGGCTGCTCCGTAATCGCGAGGGAGTTCAGGTCGAAGCGGGCGGTGCCGGTGGCGTGCTGGATGCCGAGGCCAAGGGTCGCCGTGGAGGTGCGGTACTGACTGGGGTCGAAGCGGAGTTTGAGCTGGATCCACCCGTCGGACGTGCCGGTCTTCTGCGGCAGGGTGCCGTCGATGTTGTTGTCCGTGCCGCGCAGGTCGTCATGGAAGGAGAACTGGAACTTCAGCCCGTCCCAGCCGTAGGTCGTGTTGCCGATGTTGGAAAGCTGCGCGTTGACCGTCAGCTCGAAGGCCTTGCCGGCGAAACCGCTCATGTCGAACGTCGTGTTGACTCTGCCGCTGGCGGGCGTCGAGCCCGGGATCGACACAGTGGCGATGTTGCCGGAGATGGACGCCCTGCTGTTGCTTGGGGTCCAGGAGAGGGATGGCATGGCCACCTCCGCGTTCGCCGCGCACAGCGCAGCGAATGCGGACGTGGCGAGTGAACAATGGCGAAGGATGGATTTCATGCTGGAGACCTCAAAAAAGCCTTGCAATTTCGTCGGAAATGCGATAGCATCTCGAACCGAAACGCACATTTAGTAAATGACGGTTTACTCAACGGGCGTTTGGAAAGTGAGACCGCATGGACAAGTTTTTCGGACGGGAAAAGGAAATCGCGCTGTTGCGGCGCGAGCGCCAGATTGCGGCGAGGTCGGCACGGTTTACCGTGCTGACCGGTCGACGGCGCGTCGGCAAGACGGAACTGGTACGCAAGGCCCTGGACGACGGGGTTGCGCCGTATGTGCATCTGCCGATCACGCGGCAGCCGGAAACGACGCTCTGCGAGCAGTTGCAGGAAGAGGCGGAGAGTGCGCTCGGCATGTCGATCCCCGGTCGGTGTCGTCGTTTCGGCGAACTCTTCGAGGCCCTCCTGCGCGAGTCGCTTCGCAGGCCGTTTACGCTGGTTCTCGACGAATTCCAGGAGTTCGACCGAACGAATCCCGGAGTTTTCGGCGATGTCCAGGCGGCTTGGGACCGGCACCACGCGGCCTCCCGCGTCAACCTCGTCGTTTCCGGAAGCGTCAATCGGCTGATGAACAAAATCTTTTTCCAGGATTCCGAGCCGCTCTACGGGAGGAATACCGGAAAACTCGAACTCAAGCCGTTCGCCCCGGCGCTTCTCAAAGAGATTTTTCGGCACTACCATCCGCGATACACGTCCGATGCGCTGCTGGCGCTCTGGACGATTGGCGGCGGCGTGGCACGCTACGTGGACATGATGATGGCGATGCACGCCTTCACGCGCAAGGCCATACTGGAGGCGGTCTTTTCGGAAATGTCGCCGTTTCTCGACGAGGGGCGGACGATTCTGGCCGACGAGTTCGGCACGGACTACGGCACCTATTTCACGATTCTTTCCGGCATCGCGTCGGGACAGACGACGTCCGGGGAACTCAAAATGCTCGTTGGCACTGACGTTGGCGGATTTCTCGGACGTCTCGAGACCCAATACGGCATTGTCGCCCGCAAGGAGCCCCTGTTCGGCCGAGAAGGCGCGAAAAACGGCCATTGGCAGATCGACGACTGCTTCTTCCGGTTCTGGTTTCGTTTCGTCTTCAAATACCGGTATCTCCTCGAATTGGGTCGCCATGACCGTCTGCTCGAAATCGCGAGGAGAGACTTCGACACCTTTTCCGGCCATGCTCTGGAGCGGTATTTCTTCTGGAAATTCGCGACGGAAGGCCGGTACACGCGGATGGGGGGCTGGTGGGACCGAAAAGGCGAGAACGAAATCGATCTCGTCTGCGAGGACGAGGAGCGCGGAATCCTCGATTTCTACGAGATCAAGCGCGATGCCTCGCGCATCGACCTCGCCGCGCTGGCGGTGAAGCGCGAGGCGTTTTTCGCCAAGAACCCATCCTTGCGCGGGCGCGAGTCCCGCCTGCTCGGACTGGGACTCGAGGACATGTGAGGCGTGTGTGTCGCCTACCATACGCAGATGACCGTGGCCTTGATGCGCGGCATGGAGGCTTTCATGGAGCCCCCTACCACACGCTGAGCACGAGAGCTCCGGGGATGCGCAGGGCGGAGCCGTTCCAGTAGAGCCTGTAGTCGCTCGCCACGCCGTTGACGCGGAGCGTCCAGGTGCCGAAGTTCGCGGCGCCGGTCGTCTGGTGAAGCGTCACGGGAATCGTTGCGCCGCCGAGCTTCGCGCCCGCCGGGACGTTCACGAGGTCGAGGACGCCGTTCTCGGCAATTTGAGCGCCAAAGAGAGTCGCGCCGTCTTCCCAATCGACCGTAAGCGTAGAGACAGTCTCCGTTTCGGCAACGCCTACTTCCGTGTCGAGATAGAACGCCGATGTCGCGCCGGCATTTTTTGCAACCGGGAAGAATACGCGCTCCGTAACGCGGTCGTAAAGGCCGGCCTGACCGTTGTCCGCAAGGCATGGCACATAGTCGCGCAGCGCCTCGTCGCCGTCCCACAGTTTGAGAGAATACAGCCGAATCGCCGAATGGTAGCTGGTGCCGGATGAATCGCGGTAGCAGAAGAGGGCGAGCGTGTTTCCGGCGTTGAGGTAGCCGGTCGAGGTGGAGGCGCCGGAGTTGAGTTCCGCGTCGTTCACCGTGACCGACTGCGCTCCTTCGTCGAGTGCGCCGACGATGCGGTAGCGACCGTCCTTTTCCGCAGTGACAGAGGAATCGAAGAAGGTCTTGTAGCCGTAGATGAAGTGGCCATGGTAGTGGTAGGCCAGGTAGAAGCGGGTGTCCGAAGCGGCCGCGCCACGTGCCGAAAGGATGCCACGTTCATTGGAGGATGTCGGCGTGTCCTTGAGCGTGAAATCGATGTCGCTGCGGATGCCGCTCTTGGCGATGACGCCGGTGTCGAGCCACAGGCGGCGGCTTCCGTTGTCGCCGTCGGACTGCACCCATGCGAGCGTCTTCGCGGGACGCGGCAGCGCAACCGATGGCGCTTCAAAGGCCGTAGCCGTGGCAGAGCCGTAGAACTTGCCCGTCGCCTTGTCATAGAGGCCGGCGACACCGCCCTTCCGCGCCGGCAGGTAGTGGCGCACCACGCTGAAGCCGCCATTGCCGTCCGCGCGCAGAATCTTGAGCTCGTAGAGCTTTGCCTTGGCCTTGTTGTCAACGGTGCCGTTGTAGTTGTTCGCGAAGAGGTAGAGCGGGATGCCAAGATTGACCGCACCTTGCTCGGCGAATGGTGTCATGGACGTGTCGGCGGGTTCCCTCGATCCGAAAGTCTTGTTCCCGCTCTGGTAGAATTCCATCGCGGCGGCATTGGAGAAGTCCGCTACGACCTCCGCGCGCGTCCCGCTCGCGTAGTGGGATGCATTTGCGGGGTTGCATCGCGAGTTCGTGCCGTAGCCGACGAACGGCATTGTCCGATACATGTGAACCATCAGCATGCGGTCGTTGCCCTTGCGGGCGCCGACGAGGCTCCAGTCGGTGTTGTTTTCGATTGCCCCCTCCCACGAGAAGTCGGCGCGGACCTTGAGTCCTGTCGCGGCATTGACGCCGGTGTCGATGTACTGCTCGCCTGTCGCCTCGATGTAGTCGAGGTATTCGTCCGGCTCACCGTATTCCGCAGCAGAGACGGATACCGTGGATGCGGTGACGATGATGGGCGTTGCGAGCGGGCCGCCCGTCGCGAACGGGTCGCCGGAACCACCGTTGTAGAAGTATTTCTTCTCGACGCGATCATACATTGCCGGAGCGTTGTCCGGGTCGAGGCACGGCACGAAGTCGCGCTTCAGCTCACCGTCGAGCCAGATCTTGGCCGAATAGATTTTCCCTTTGAAGGTGTATCTGTCGGTATAGTTTGCCGCGAAAAGATACATGTCCTTGCCTGTATCGAGCGAGTTGGCGATCATTCCTGCTGTCCCAACGGCAACGCCATCCACCGAAAAAGTCTGTTCTCCGTTTTTCAGCGTTGAACGGACAACATACCGGGTGTCCAGAGTTACCGCTTTTGATTTGTAGGATGCCCAAGTCGTAAAGGCGTTTCCGACCTTCTTCCAGTTCCAGTGAACGGGATAGAAGCGCGTGTCGCCGCTATCCTTGCGGCTACCAAGAATCGTTGAATCGCCATCCGTTGTGCATGAAAAATCAATCTTCGCCTCCACGCCGACCTTACCGCGGACCTGCGTGTCAATCCACTGTGTGCCGGAGGACTGGAGATATTCGACCCGTGTGGCGTCAGCGGGAATTTCGGGTTCGAGGAGGAAGAAGCGCAGATGCGAAACTGCGCTGCCCCACCCGGCGGGTAGGGCGACGGTGCGCGAGGTGTCGTCGGCGGCGACGGAGCCGATGACCTCGAACGTGTCCCAGGCGTTGGTGGCGGAGCCGCCATCGGTGGCGCCGTAGCCCCAGGCAAGCGTGTAGTCAGCGCCGTCAGCGCCGCCGAATGAGAGCGAGGCGCTGGTGGAGGAAACGGAGGAGACGCTGACGGTTCGGGCGACGGCTGTCGTGGCGCAGAGCGCGACGGCGGCGATGACTGCCGGAGCGCGGGCGGCCCGCCCGCAAACGGCGGCGAGCGCCGACATGACTAGAGACGGGAGACGTGTGACGTGTGTTTTCATGGTGTTTTCCTTTCGTGGTGAGTGGGCGTTGAAAGTGTTGCCAATGTGGAAGTGTTGCCAATTGCCAGTTTCAATTTCCGGTGTAGGTTCCGAATTTGACTGAGCGGCTTTTTGCCGAAAGCCGTGTTTCAAAACATGACTTTTCGTCAAAAACCATGTTTGCAAACATGATTTCGCTTGACTTTTTCATGTCTGGTGGCATAGAATCCACGCCACCGCGAGGACAACTGCCATGAACGAAACGACGATGGATTTTTCCCGATTGGACCGAAGCAGCCGGCGGCGGATTTCCGCCGTTCCGATGGCGTTCCGGCGCGCGCCGGCGGCGGCAATCAACTGGGAGGACCGCCTGATTTGCCTCAAGGGGCCGCGCGGGTGCGGCAAGACGACGACGCTGTTCCAGCACATCCGCGAGGCGTTTCCCGATCCGTCCAAGGTCCTCTACGCCTCCCTCGACGACCTTTGGTTCGCGACGCACGACGTGTTCGACCTCGTGGAAGACCATTTCACGCACGGGGGAACGCACGTGTTCTTCGACGAGGTTCACCATCTTCCGGACTGGCAGACCTGCGTCAAGAACCTTTACGATTCCTTCCCTTCGCTTCATTTCGTCTATACCGGCTCGTCGATGCTTCGGCTCGACCGGATGCAGGGGGATCTTTCGCGTCGCCAAATTGTCTATCACATGCCAGGACTCTCCTTTCGGGAATACCTCCTGTTCGAACACGGCGTCGACATGCCCGCCGTCCCATTTGAACGACTTCTCGAAGAGCATGCCTCCATCGCCGAGGGCGTCTGCGGCCGCATCCGGGTGCTTCCCGCCTTCGAAGCCTACCTTCGTTTCGGATACTATCCGTTTTTCAAGGAGGTGAAACGGGGGTTTCCGCAGCGTCTCGCGCAGATTGCGGCGCAAGTTCTCGAAGGCGACTATCCCGCAGTCGAAGATGTCTCCGCCGCCACCATCCGCAAAGCCCGGAAGATGCTGATGATTCTTGCCGACAGGGTGCCGCAGAAAGTAAACTTCGAAAAACTCTGCCGCGAGCTGGAGACAGACCGGAATCAGGGACTCAAAATGCTCGACGCGCTTTCGCGCGGAGGACTGCTCGGCCTGCTTTCCGACCGGGCGCGCAGCCTCAAGGGACTCTCCCGCCCCGACAAAATCTACCTCGGCGACACCAACCTGATGTACGCGCTTTCGTCCGCGCCGGACACGGGAACGATCCGCGAGACGTTCTTCCTCAATCAGGTGCGGCAGGTTCGCAACGTGAACTACCCGGCGCGGGGAGACTTCCTCGTCGACGGCCAGTGGCTTTTCGAGGTGGGCGGACGCGGCAAGACGTTCGACCAGATTGCGGACGATTCGAAGGGATTCCTCGCCGTTGACGATACCGAAATCGGCTCTCGCCACAGGATCCCGCTCTGGATGTTCGGGCTGCTTTACTAGCCCCGCCCCGGCTGCGTTCATCGCTTCAGTCCCTCCAGCAGCGCGCGCTTGCGCGGGTTGTCGGCGGAGGGGACGAGGTGGTCGCGGTCGGGTCCCTCGTGCTCGACGCTCCAGGCCTTCCACTCGCGAAAGGCGTGGTAGCACCAGTCCCAGCCGTATTCCTCGAAGAGGTCGATGCAGTCGGCGATGTAGCGGTCGGCCCCCTCGGCCCAGCAGATGGCGGAAAACTCCCCGACGAGGATGCGCGCGTGGTGCCTGAGCTGGAACTCGCGCACGGGCGCGAGCTGGCGGCGCAGGAACTCCTTGTCGAGCGTCTCGCCGTCCGCCATGACGCCGGGGTAGGTCTGGCCGAGCGGATCGCCGGGGCCGACGCCCTGGTGCGTGAAGGTGCCGGGGTCGTACATGTGGACGGAATAGACCACGTCGTCCATCGCGAGCGGCGAGAGGTAGGCGAAGGCGTAGGGCGAGGCCATGTGGTTGGATTCCACGATGACGACCGCGCCGGGATCGATTTCGCGCACGGCGCGGGCGCAGGCGTCCTGCACCTGCCAGTAGTCGCGCCTGTGCGGCCGCGTCTGAAAGGGTTCGTTCGCGAAGTCGTAGCCGTAGATGCGCGGATCGCCGCGATAGTGCGCCGCGATGCCGCGCCACGCGGAGACGAGAGCGGCGAAATACTCGTCGTCGTCGAAGAGCCGCCAGTCGTGGCCGTCGCGCCCGCCCGGGGCGTTGTGGATGTCGACGATGACCTTGAGGCCATATTTCTCCGCCATCGGCAGGACGACACGGTCGAGATGGTCGAGGCGGCCGCGCAGCCACGCGCGCCAGGCGGGCATGTTCGTGAGCGCCGCGGGGGGGCAGTGCGTCATCTGGTAGCGCAGGAGCGTCGCGCCCCAGTCGCGCAGGGTGCGGAAGTCGTCGGGCGTCATGTCGCCTCCCGGCGACATGACGCCGCGCAGCGGCTGGCGCCGTTGCGCGGCATTGTTCACAAGTGACAATTGATCACCATTGTTCACAAATGGCAAATCCAAATTGCGGGCCACCCGGAGGTCGGCCCCTACCGGCAGGGCGCGCTCGCCGAGCGCGCCGCCATTGACATTGGTGGACAATGAGGATTTGTGAACATTTGGGATTTGTGGACAATCGCCAATTGCGAACGACTGTGAACAATCGTCGTCCGCATAGCGGACGATGTAGTCCTGGTTGGTGATGGTGAAGGCGCTGGGGGCTTCCTCGACGGCGAGGGTGGAGAGGTCGAAGCGGACGCGGCCGGAGGCGTTCTGGAGGCCGAGGAAGAGCGAGGCCTCGTCGGCGTCGTGGACGGCCGCGTCGTAGCGAAGCTCGAGCGTCGTCTCGGCCATGTCGCCAAAGCGTTGCGGCACAGTCTCGACATAGGCGCGGCGGCGGATGAGCCGGTCGTAGATCGTGAACTGGAACTTCAGGCCCTCGTAGGAAAACTTCGGGCGCGGGACGCCCTCCATCGAAGCGCGAACGGTAAGCCGGAACGACTTGTTGCGGAAGGGGCGCAGGTCAAGGCGGGCCGTCGCGCCGCCGCCGGGGGCCTCCGGCGGAGCGTCCACGACGAGCGCACCGCCCTCCATCCGCGCCGCGCCGGAGAACGTCCACTCCAGCGGCGGGAGAGGAAGCTCGGCGGCGGAGGCGACCGCCTGAAGTATGGCGAGCGTCCACGCAGAGCCGCAGAGGCGCGGAGGAGCCATTCGCCACAAAGAACACATAGAGCACAAAGTCTTTGCGGCCTTTGCGGCTGAAACAATCCTGTCAATCCTCTTCATCCTGCATTCCTGTCTGCTGCGGCTCTGCGAAAATTCGCCCCTCACGCAGAGGCGCGGAGGAGCCATTAGCCACAAAGAACACATAGAGCACAAAGTCTTTGTGTTCTTTGTGGCTGAAAATTCCTCACCTCATGATCCACATCGTTCCGCCGTCGATGAAGGTGATGGCGCCGTCCTTGAGCTTCGGGACTCCGGAACGGACCGCCACGCCGTCCACGCGAACCGTCCACGAAACGAAGTTGTCTCCATCGGCGACGTCGGCAAATGTCACGGGGAGCGTGAGGCCGTAGAGCGACGTTCCCGCCGGGACGTTCACGAGGTCGAAGACTCCGCCCTGCGCGATGGTCACGCCGCGGATCGTGCCGCCGCCGGCGGTCATGTCGATGGTGATGCGCGAGAGCGTCTGGCCGCCCGCGACGCCCGAGGCGTCGAGCGTCGCGCCGGAGGCGACCTGGACGTTCGCCCCCGGGTCGAAGCCCGCCGCGCCGTCGGCCAGGAAACCCTTGATCACGAATGGCGTCGAGCCGTAGCCGCTCTCGGAAATCGCGCCGGTCCGCGTATCGACCGTCTGCCAGTTCACGCCGTCGGGGCTGGTCTCGAAGCGCCATGCGCTCGGATGCCAGTACCAGGTGATTCCGCTTGCCTTGACCGGAAGGTAGGACTGGACGCGGTTCTTGCCCGCAGCCATGCGGAAGGCGATCCAGGTTTGCGAGGCATTGTTGTAGATGTAGTAGGTGCCGGCCGACAGGACGGCGTTGTAGGCGTCATTGTCAAACGCGTTGCGCAGGTCCCAGAGATTGGCCGACTGTCCGGAAGGAACCGTCGTCGTCGTGGCGAAGTGGGCGACGCATTGGCCGGGCGCGAGATTCGCCGGGTCGGTTCCGGCGGCGAGGATGTTGCCGCCGCTCCCGATTCCCTTTGCGACGTTTTCGGCACCGGTCGTGTCGGAAAAGACGCGCAGGTCGCCGATGGCGATCTGGTTCTGCTGGCCGTATTGGGTTCCGTTGAAAAGGAAGCGATACCACTCGTTGGTGCAGGTGCGGCCGGAGAAGACGAGCGTGCCGCCGCGCACGTCGATGTCCGATCCAAGCGCTTCTTCCGTCTGCACGATAACGCGGTTGGAGCCAGTCTTGATGAAGGGAGTGCCGTCGGGGAGTTCGGGGTCGTCCCAGACGAGTGTGTCGGCCGAGCCGTTGTCGCCGAAGGTGATTTCCAATTTGCCGCCGTCCATCTTTTCGACGGGGCCGTCGCCGGAGAACGCGGGGGTGCAAAGCGCCGTGCGCTCGATGACGAGCGTCGCGCCCTCGGCGACGGAGACGGAGGCTGCTGAAAGTCGCATCCCCGACTCGCCTGTCACGACGAGCGTTCCGGCCTCGACGCGGAGCGCGGCGATGTCGGAGCCGCCGAGCGAGACGATATTCGTCTCGGCGCCGCGCTTCACGAGATTGATGTTGCCGCCGGAGAGGACGAGGTTCGTGATGGAGCCGACCGCGTCGCCCTCGCCGATGCGAAGCGTCGCGACGGTGGAGGCGGAGTTCGTGATGACGCCGCCCGCAGAGCCGTCGATGCCGTTCACGGCAACCGAATGGCCGTTGAGGTTCAGGCGCGGCGCGGGCGGGCCGGCGCGGTTGATCCACTTGAGGACGATGCCGCCCGTCTGCGTCCCGGACGGTAGGCAGTCGTCGACGCGGCAAATAACATCGACTGCGTTGGAAAGGACAAGGCTGCCCGTGTGGTTCCACGTCGTATGCGATGTGTTGAGCCAGACGGTGCCGCGCCAGTCGTTTTCGGCGTTGTAGTCGGAGGTGTCGATAACGACTTCGCATGGTCCGCGTGTTTCGACAGAGCCGTCACCCGTGAGCCAGCTCATGCGCTGAAGTCCAAGCGGTCCGAAGCGAATCGGGTACGAGGCCGTTCCTTCGAGAATCCACTTGCCGCCGTTTGCGGAGCAAAGCGGTGTTCCGGAGAAGGAATCGCAGCCAAGCGAACCGCCAAGGAAATGGATGCGGGCGGCGACAGCGGCGTTGGCGTTCGTGGCGCACTGGAGCGTTGTCTTGCCGGAACGCAGCGTAAGGAGAGTGGTGTATTCGTTCTCGGTTTCGACATCTGGCGAAAGCGAGAGACGGGTCGAAGACGGAAGCGTTCCGCCTTTCACCTCGACGCCGCCGGCCGGGCCATCGACCGTGACGGTCGGCGTGGTGAGTGTGCCGCCGGTCAGGGCGAGCGTGTCGCGCAACAGCGCCGCATCGTAGGTGGCGTCGGCAGCGAGGGTCAGCGGGAAACCGGCCTGAACGACGAGCGTGTTGGCTGAGACCCAGTTGTGGGCCGCCGACGTGGCGGAGACGACGAAGCCGAGCGGAATCTCCGCGCCTGCCGTGAAGGGTTGGGAGCCGCCGTTGCGGAAGTAGTCGCCGGAGACGAGGTCGTAGAGGCAGGCCACGCCGTTTTCGTCCTTGCACGGAACGAAGTCGCGCTTCAGCTCACCGTCGAGCCAGATCTTGGCCGAATAGATGCGGGCGCTGGCTCCCTGAAACACCCCTGTGCCATATTTGTTGGCGGCGAAAAGATACATGCTGATGCCCGAATCGAACGACGACGTTTCCGATGTTGGCGTGCCTTTTGAAACGCCGTCAACGTAGAATGCCTGCTCGCCACTTTTGAAAACGGAGCGAACATGATACTTTTGGCCATTTGAAATTTCGGGGGAAGTTGACCAGTAAACGCCGCCCCGCAACCAGCCTTTCCACCATTTTTGGTTCGCCCAGTGGACTGGGTAGAAGCGCGTGTCGCCGCCATCCTTGCGGCATCCGAGAATGGTGCAGTCGGCCATCGAAATACAGGCAACATCGATTTCGGCCACCACGCCTACTTTCCCTAGAACTTGCGTGTCAATCCACTGCGTCGGGGAATCCTTGTTCTGCGACGATGCAATGTATTCGAGTCGCTTGGCGTAGGGGCGCGTTTCGGGTGAGAGGAGGAAGAAGCGGAGGCTCTTCACCATGTCGCCCCAGTTCGCAGGGAGCGGAATGGTCTGCGAGGTCGCGTCGGCCGCGACGGAGCCGAGAATCTCGAACGAATCCCAGGCGTTGGTGGCGATGCCGCCGTCGGTGGCGCCGCAGCCCCAGGCAAGCGTGTAGGCGGCGCCATCCGCGTCGCCGAAGGCGAGCGTGAGCGCGGAATCCGTTGCAGAGGCGATGGAGACCGTGCGGGCGAGACTCGCCGCTGGCACGGCGAGAGCGCAAATGACCAGCACGGCGCATTGCGCGACGATTGCGCATGCAAGCGCAAAGGCGCGAGCGAAAAGCTGGCCTGGGAGCGCGGGCTTCCAGCCCGCGGAGTTTTCGCAGGCAAGATGCCTGCGCTCCCAGCGGGCGCGGCCAGAGGCCGCACCTCCCAACGAGGGATTTTCGCCTGCGGAATTGTGACGAGTCGTTGTTTTCATGGTGTGCCTTTCGTTTTGTCGATTGCAGTCGGTTGCCCTCGATTGCAGTCGAAGATTGAGTTGTGGCGGCCGGGACCGAAGGCGCGGCCGTCGGGAAGAAGGGCGGTGGTGCCGGAAGGCACGGAAATGGAGAGGGTTGCCGGAGCGCGGACGGCTCGTCCGCTCTGGGAATGCGGTCTTCCGGCCTCGTCGTCGGAACGCGGCTGAAAGCCGCATTCCCCTGCTTTTCCGAGCCGCCATTCGACTTCAATCAGACCGTGCGGAGTGGGGACTCTGCCACGGGCCCAGTCGAGGCCTTCGGGTGGCTGCGGAGCGATGCGGAAGACGCGGAAGCCGGGCTCGACCGGTTCGACGCCGAGGAGAAAGTTCTGGAAGAGGTCGGAGACCGAGGTGTCGGGGTGCGACTCGTCCCACCAGCCGTGGGTGTAGAGGTAGAGGCATTCGGTGGTGCAGTGCGCCCCCGGCCAGGCGGGGTCGGAGAGGGCGGACCAGTTGCCTTCGTCGAGGAGGCGCATGGCGTCGGCGGCGAGCCCGTGGCGGAGCATTCCGCGCATCGCGAGAATGCGGAACTTGCCGACGCCCCAGTCGCCGCCGGGACGCGAGCGGACGAGGGCGAGCGCGTCGGCGTCGGAGAGGAAGCCGGAAGCAAGCAGCATCGAGCAGGAAAGCGGATCCAGCGGCGTTTCCAGGGAGCGCAGGCTTCCAGCCTGCAATACCGCGGGCAAGATGCCCGCGCTCCCAGACTGCGATGGGTGCGGCGTCTCGCGGCACTCCCCATGCCTGCGCTCCCGGAGGAACGCCCGCCGGATGGCGGCGGCTTGGTCGCGGGCGAGCGCCTCCAGCTCGGCGGCGCGGGCGTCGAAGCCGAGTGCGCGGGCGAGGTGGGCGCCGTCGCGCCAGGCCATCCAGAAGACGAGGTTCTGGTACACGCGCTTCGAGAGGTCGCCGCAGTCCATCGCGTAGGCGTGCTTGGAGGTTTCGAGGCGCGGCGCGTGAAGACCGTCCGGCCTCATGCGCGTGGCGAGGTAGCGCAAGTCGCGATCGGCGGCGGGCCAGAGTTCGCGCGCCAGCGCTTCGTCGCCCGTGTAGAGAAGATGCTGCCACAGGACCGGCACGAACCAGGCCGAGAATTCGTCCGAGGCGAAGAGTCCGTAGTCGCCGGAGCGCGGCGGCGCGTCGTCGTGCGCGTAGGGCGCGGCGTGGATGAACCCCTCGGGCGTCTGGTGAGCGGCGAGGATGCGGAGCGCGCCGGCGACGAATGGGTCGCCCGGCCCGAACGCGAAGTAGGCGGTGCGCTGGGACCACCACAGGTCGCCGCTCCAGACGAGGCGGTCGCGCTTGGCGCCGTCAGCGAGGTAGGGAGGTGCGGAGGGATAGACCCAGTTCAGGGCGGAGCCGGGGCGGGGGGCGGTGGCATTGTTCACAATTGGCAATTGTTCAAAATTGTCCACAATTGGCAAATCCAAATTGCGGGCCGCCCGGCGGTCGGCCCCTACCATCTCGCCGGGCCGGCTCGCCCCACCCTTTTCCGGTAGGGCGCGCTCGCCGAGCGCGCCGCCATTGATATTGGCATTTGTGTCATTGACGCTCAATGAGGATTTGTGAACATTTGAGATTTGTGAACATTTGCCAAAATCCTCTCTCCACCGCACTGCGCCGGATTCGTCCAGCACCCGCACCGCATGCACGACCGGCCACTGCTCCTTTTCGAGGCGGAAGCCGAAGCGACCGGGCTTCAGCGGGACGCGGACGGTGCGGATGGCGCCGTCCGGCCCCTCCTGGCGGATCGTTTCGCGAACGGCGGGCTCGGCGTCGAGCCAGCCGGTGAAGACCTCGAAGAAGGCAGGGCCGTCGAAGTGCGGATTGCGGCGGAACTCGACGTCGAGTTCCAGCGTTCCGGAGAAGTCCGGAACGAAGCGGCACCAGCCGTCCGCGGCACCGCGTTCGAGGCGGCGCGGCAGAAGCGCGCCCTCGACGACGCGCCAGCCGTCGGGGTTCGGGAACGACGAGAGCTGGCACGAGCGGACGCCGAGGTGCCAGATCGCCTCCAGTTTTGGATCGGCGCATTCGAACGAACCAACCGCCGGAGCCTCGGAGTGGACGCCCGCGTTGACGATGCGCAAACCAGCGATCTCGACGGCGGCGCCTGGCGTCTCCTGCTCGGCGCGCACGTAGCGCAGCTGCCCCTGAAGGAGCGGCGCGACGAACGTCCCCGTGCGCGGAATCGTGTAGATCTCGAAGCGACCGGGGTTGGCGGGAAGCACCGGGTTGTCCACATGCAGGTAGTAGGCGCTTTCCTCCCGCGTGAAGTCGCCGTCCCGCGACAGTCCCTCCGGGTGGCAGGCGTAGGAGAGGCGCAGCACTGGAAGAGTCCCGTCCGGCGCCGCCTTGAACGAAACCACCTCGAACGCAGCGAAGCCGCCGACCGTCTCCGGGCCGAAGTCGAAAACCGCCTCTTCGCCGTCATGCAAAACCTGAGCGCCCCCGCCTGACACCGGGTGCGATGAACGGACGCCACTGCTGTCGTGAAAAGTCTGCACAGCTACATTCCTCTCTTCGACATCCATCCTAGCCGGATCCGGCGTTGAAAGATACACCGATTTGCGTAAAAATTTTTACTCTGTTTGCGCATGGGAGTTTTTGACACGCATCGGGAAAACCCGTAGGATTCCCGGCCATGACCAACGTAGCCATCCTCTTTTCCCTGGCCCTCAAGGGGCAGCGCTCGACATTCCGCGGAATCGTCGATTACGCGGAACGCAACGGCCCGTGGTTCTGTCATTTCCAGGAAGGGCGGACGGGTGTCCGCATGGCGGATTTTTCACGAACGGGCGTTTCGGGCGTGATCGTGTCGGGAGTCTCGCGGGGCGACGCGCCGGAAATCGCGGCGCTGGGCGTGCCCGTCGTCTTCGTCGAGCCGTGGGAGGAAATGCTCGAGCCGGACTTTCCTATCCAGGGTGCCCCGTACGTGCGGCGCGATTCGCGCGCCATTGGCGCGATGGCGGCGCGCTACTATCTGGAGCGCGGATACGAGTCGTTCGCCTACGTCGGCGAGCCGAAGGGCTATCCGTGGAGCGCGGAGCGTCGGCGCGGCTACGTGGACGCGCTTGCCGAAGCGGACCGCAGGTGCGCCATTTACGACCGTTTCACG
Source organism: Verrucomicrobia bacterium UBA6982 (assembly GCA_002448475.1). Classification (GTDB taxonomy): domain Bacteria; phylum Verrucomicrobiota; class Kiritimatiellia; order RFP12; family UBA3636; genus UBA3636. The sequence goes on along the minus strand of DJYI01000023.1, from coordinate 30,224 downwards.
GCCCGCGACCGCATCGACTGGCCGGCGGAGCGGACGCGGCTGATCGCGTTCCTGCGCTCGCTTCCGCGTCCATGCGCGGTGTTCGCTCCGATGGACGCCCGCGCGCGGCTGGTGCTGGAGGCCTGCGCCGTGGCCGGACTGCGCGTCCCCGAGGAAATCGCTGTGCTGGGGGTGGACAACGATCCACTGCTGTGCGAATCGGCCGCGCCAACGCTTTCCAGCATCCACGCGGGGGGATTCCAGCGCGGCTGGATCGCGGCGGAGATGCTTGACGCGCTCTTGCACGGGCGCGAGCCGCGCGAGCGAGCCGTCTCGCTGCCGCCCCTCTTCGTCATGACGCGGGGCAGCACGGGCTACGCGGCGATGAGCGACCCCTCCATCTCCAAGGCCATCGCCTTCATCCGCAGACACGCGCGGACAGGCGGCATCGACGTCGGCGACATTGTCCGCGCCGTGGGCTGTTCGCGGCGCTATCTGGAGCTGCGCTTCCGCTCGCGTCTCGGCCGCTCGATCCGCGACGAACTGCTGCGCGAGCGCATCGAGTGGGTCAAGTCTCTGCTTTCCTCCACGAACCTGTCCGTCGGCGAAATCACCGAGCGCGCCGGATTCGCGCGAGAAAGCCATCTGGGGCGCCTGTTCCGGCAGGCCACAGGCGGCACGATGCTCGCGTGGCGCCGCGAAAACCGCGACGCCGTCGAATTCTGAATCACCGACTCCGGTCAGTCTTCCAGCAGGATGTCGCGGAGGCGCGCGAACTCCTCGGGCGTGATGCCGCAGTCGAGGAGGTAGAGCTGGCAGCGGCGCTGCCAGGTGTCGCCCGGCTTGCCGTATTTGCCGATGCCGTCCGTGAGGTGCGATTCGCGGCACCAGAAGTCCGGCTCCTTCTCGTGATGGTCGTCGGGGATGTTGGGATAGAAGGTCGATTCCCAGTCGGTCTCGATGTCGTGCTGCGGGACGCCGAGCGCCCCGAGCAGCACGTAGGCGAGCGATCCGGTGCGGTCCGCGCCGCCAATGCAGTGGAAGTAGATCGGGTAGTTCGACGGATCGCAGAAGACACGGATGTTCTCCGCCATCGTCTTCTTGCCGCCATCTGTGAAGATCCCGCGATAGCATGACGACGAGCGCTCGATGAACTTCACGCCCGGCCCGAGCGGCGATTCGGTCATGTCAACGGTCTCGCCCTTGCCGCGCAGGTCGAGGTCGGTGCGGATGCCGAGCGTCCGGGTAAAATACTTGACGTCCTCCACGGTGAGGCGGTTACGGCCCTGCGTTTCGCCGGTGACGGAGTTGTAGTTGAGCCCCTGTCCGCGGAAGGCCAGGCCCTGCCGGACGCGGCGGCCGTCGGCGGTGCGCCAGCCGCCGAAGTCGCGTATGTTGTGGACATTGCCCTCGATCTCGATCCAGCGCGGAGCGCGGTCCTCGGTGGCGAACGCGGCGACGGACGAGCGCACGACCGGGCCTTTCTTCTGCCCTTCCTCGGGCTTGCCGAGACCGGTGACGCGCCAGTAATACTGCCGCGCGACTTCGAGATTGGCGCGGGGCACCGTGTAGGCGACGCGCTCGCCGCCCACGCCGTCGATGTCCTGGTCCGTCTCGCGTCCCGTAGCCGGATCGACGTTCTTCACGCCCACGTACCAGACGCGCGCGTCGGAGAGGTCGGGGCTCTTTCCGATTTCAAGCTTCCACGGCCCGGTCTCGCCCTCGGTGGCGCACCACGTGAGGACGAAGGGCCTGGACTTGCGCCAGAACGGATCGTGGCGGATCACCTTGCCGCCGTGCTCGCGGTCCTCGCGGAAAAGCGCAATGCGCTCCGCGAGCGTGGGCAGGTCCATGACCTTCTTCTGCGCGTCGGGCACGAGCGCGACGGTCTCGCCGCCGGCGGGCGAAATTGGCACGAGCGCGGCGCGGGCAGGAGCTGCGACAAGCGCGAGAAACGCGAAAAACGCGATGGGAGAAGCGGAGGAGAGGTGTTTCATGGCGGGAATCATAGCATGGAAAGCGGGGTCAGACAATATGGGGGAGAGACGAAGATCGTCTTCATCCCTGGGCGTGCGTCACCCGAACAAGCGTGGATCGCGCAGTTCAGGTAGGCCCGCTCTCCGAGCGGGCCGTTATTTTGCAAGGACCAGCGGGACTGGCGGGACCAGCGGGACTGGCGGGACATGCGGTACTGGCGGGACATGCTGGACGCACGTGACATGCGGGACGCGCGGGACATGCTGGACACGCGCGGTTGTCGTGTTTCCCGCCAGTCTCGCCTGTCTCGCCCGTCGCGCCCGTCCTTGGAGGCGCCGGCAGTGCGCGGCGGCATCCGCGACGAGCGACCGCCCCGTCGCGAGCGGGGCGTCGTTCCCCGGCGCACCTGTCCATAGAGGTTTTTCAAAATTCATGAAGGCATTCCATCACTTCGCGAATCCGTCGAGCAACGCCCGCTTGCGCGGGCTGTCCGGGACGTGGTGGAATTTGGCCGGATGAGAGTCCTCGGGGCTGTCGGCCTCGTGCTCGACGCTCCAGCCGGGCCATTCGCGGAAGGCGTGGTAGGTCCAGTCCCAGCCGTATTCCTCGAAGACGGAGATCGCGTCGCGGAGCCACTGGTCGGCACCCGGCGCATAGCCGACTGCGCTGAACTCGCCCACGTAGATGCGGCACCTGTGCTTCTCCTGGAAGATGCGGACCTGCTTGACGGCGTTGCGGATGTAGTCGCGCGTCCAGCCCTTGGAGGAGTCTGGCCAGAAGGGGATTTCGCCTTTCTGCTTCCGCGCGTAGGACGCCACCCCCTGGTGCGTGAACTCCATCGGGCCATAGAAGTGTATCTGGTAGATTACGTTGTCCATCGCGAGGGGCGAGAGGTAGCGGAACGTCCCGGCGCTCGCGGCCATGTTGCTCTCGACGACTATCGCCGTGCAGGGGTCGATGGCGCGGATGGCCTCCGCCGCGCGCCGCTGCACCTCCCAGTAGCTGATTGGCGCGAAGGTGGTCTGCTTGGGTTCGTTGATGAGGTCGTAGCCATAGATGGCGGGGTGGCCCTTGACGCGCGCCGCGATGCGCCTCCAGGTCTCGACGAAGGCGTCGGCCCATCTCTCGTCGAAGAACATGTTCGTTTCGCGGTCGGAGGCTCGGAGGCCGCCGGGGAACGAATGGAGGTCGATGCAAATCTTCATGCCTCGGGCATGCGCCCACTTGAGGACGTTTTCGAGATTGTCGAGGCGCGAATCGACCCAGGCCCAGTATTCGGGCAGGTCCTGGTTGTCCTCGACGGAAAGGAAGCGGCGCATGATCTGGAAGCGGGCCATCGTCGCGCCCCAACGGTGCAGCGTCTCGATGTCGTCCTCCGTCGTAGCCCGCGCCGGCAGCATGCAGCCGCGAAGAGGCGCCCCCCTCCCGCCCCCCAGTTGGGGGGAACCTGCAAGGCCAGGAGGGCCTTGCAGCAAGTTGGGCAGCTTCGGGTTGTCGGCCGTCGGCCGTCGATTGCCGTCGGCATCGTCTGGATACCGCACGATCCAGTCCTGGTTGACTGGCGTCAGCCCCACGTCCTCGCGCACGACGCGGAGGGCGGAGAGGTCGAACTCGGCGCGGCCGGTGCATTCCTCCAGGCCGAGGCAGAGCGTGGCCACGCCGTCCTGCACGGCGGCGACGCGCAGCGGGCTTACGTGCACCGTGGCGTTCGTCCAGCCGTAGGTCCCGCGCGGCGTGTTCACATTGCGGTATTCGGTGTTGCCGGAGGCCCTCTTGTAAACGAACTGCACCTTGACGCCGTTCCACGGGTTTGGCGGCTCTGATATGTCCCTGGCGCGGTAGCGGACGTATGCGGAGACGCACTGCATCCTGGCGAGGGCGTCTGCGACGGGGATCTTCGCGTAGCACCGGACGTTGCGCGGGCCCTCCCCGGCGGGAATCTCCGCGATGAGCCTGTCCCCCTCTATCCTCGCGCCGCGGGGAAGCGACCAGGCTGAATGGGGGATTTCAATCTCGTGCGGAGGTGCGGCAGAGCAGCAAAGCGCCAGAGCGGCAGCTGCGGCTAGCGACAAGGATTTGCGGGTGCTGTTCATAGAGGATTATTTTCCCTTCAAGTTGATTGCGATTGCCTCCCGGATGCGGGCGAGGAGATTTGGTGCGGTGCCGATGCCGAACCTGTCGGCGACGCGGGGACGACGGAGGCCGAGCGCAAGTTCCGCCCAAGCTCGGCAATCATCTCACTTGTAGTCAAATACAGCATTGCTTTGTTCCCTACAGGGTCAATTGATGGCAATTATTATAGTAAATATGCCTTATAGGGGCGAAAGTCCAGCCAGCGCCGCCTTGACCAGCTCCAGGAACTTCGGATGTTCATCCCAGTAGTATTCCGGGTGGAACTGGAAGCCGTAAATCGGCAGCGTCTCATGCTCGATGGCCTCCACGATGTCATCGCCCTCCGAGAGTGCCGTGGCGCGAAAGCCCGGGGCGACGGTTTCGCAGCGGAGCGTGTGCGAGGAATTGACCTTCAGGCGCCCTTCGCCGAAGACGCGCGACATCTGCGAATCGCCGGGAATGACGGTCACGAAATGCTCGGCCCGCTGGCCAGTCCGCTCGAAGAGGGCATTGTCCTTATGGACGGTTTCCCGCCCCTCCGGCACGGGCGAGAGCGTCCCGCCGAAATGGCGGTTAATCACCTGGCATCCGTGGCAGATTCCGATGATGGTCAGCCCGCGCTTCGCTGCGAGCGCGATGACGCGATCCTCGAAGGCGCATCGGCGGTCGTAGTCCTGCATCGCGACTCCCCCGCCGACAAGCACGGCGTCGCAAAACGACAGGAATCGATCCGCCGCCGCGTCGTCCATTTCCGGAAGCACAACCGGAACGGCTCCTGCGGCGATAAGGGTTTCCGTCATGCTCCGCTTCGCGGACACGACTTCGTTCGTCTGGAGGTAGTCCGGAATGGCGACGACCGGGGACTGCCGGGGCGCGGGCGACTCGCCCGCGACAAGGGCGGCGGGAAGGGACAGCGCGGCGAACACAAGGAGTTTTGCCAATGTTGCCAATAACCAATTCCATTTCCCAGTTCTCAATTGGACATTGGCGACTGGCAATTGGCAACATTTGCACATTGGCAACATTTTCTTCATCGTACTATTATCCAAATCCAAGTTTCCGGTTTCAAATTGGACATTGGCGACTGGCAATTGGCAACATTTACACATTGGCAACACTCCTTTCATTGTTCTATTGCAAGATTACGCAAGTTTCCTTTCGTGGGTCTGGCAGTTCGGCCAGATTCCAGCCGTTGTCGATGACATTTCGTCCGGCGAGGAGCGAGGCGGGGGCGGTGGCGTTCGCGAGGAGCGCGACCGTGCCGCCGGGACCGACGGCGGTGAGCGCCTCGGCGAGAGTGCCGTAGCGGACGCCGCCCGCTTCGGCAACGGCCTTGTCGAGCGACGTGCCCGTGAGTGCGGAGAGAAATCCTGCCCCTTGCAGTTCCACGCGCCCGGCAATCGACGAACCGGAACCGGGTGCTGCGAACCAAGTGGCGCCGGAGGCAGAGCGCAAACGTTCGGGGGACACCCCCGAACCCCCGGATGCCAGATACGATACTCGGGGGGAGGCACCGGAGAGGTCGATCTCGGCAAAGGCGCGTCGAGGCTGGCCGGCTGGAATGTCGGAGCCGTAGAGCCGCTTCCAGACGGACGCGCCGTTCTCCACGACGAGACCGCGCCATGTGCAGGTCTCGTCATCCTCCAGCACCTGTACCATGGCCGCGCGCGCACCTGCGGAAACGACGGTGGCGAGAAGCGCGGGCAGATCGTCCTCGTCGAAGCCGGAGTCGTTCTCGAGCGCGATTTCGACGCGGGCAACTCCGCTGCGCGGCTCGTCGGCCGCAAAGGTGGCGGTGCCGGAAAGGAACCAGGCGGTCTGCCGGAGCGCGGGCGGCACGCCCGCCCACCCGCCGCCTATGGTGGTGCCAGTTGCGGCGTCGGCCGCGAACCACGGGGCGTCGGAGGCGATACGCAGGTCGCAGACGGCATCGGTGGCGAGAGGCAGCGCTGCGCCCTCGGCATCGATGAGCGAGAAGGAGAGCGCGTAGTCGAAGGCACCGGAGAGGTTGATGCCGGGAATCGCCGCCGTGTTGAAGGCGTAGTCGCCGGCGGCGGTGCAGGGTTGGTCGGCGGTGCCGAGAACGGAGCCGGCGGCGTCGGCGACCGCCATGCGCACTTTTGTGCCGGCGGGAAGTTCGGCCGCGCCCGAAAGCGAGACCGTGACTGTCGCCGTGCCGTTCGTGAGGTCGTAGCCCGGAGCGGATGCAGCGCCGGAGAGGAAGGCGCCCGGCGTCCAGCGCAGCGTCACGCCGTCGGAGGCGGCGACGGCCTCTCCGACGAGGAGTGAGTTGGTGGCGCATCGCACGAGGCTCGCGGTGGTCGATGGGTTGCGCAGGCGGAAGGCCCTGCCCAGCACGGCGTCCGAGGCGACGGTCGGAGCATGGATCGAGACGTATTCATTCGGCGCGCGGGCGTCAAGCGCCTCCTCTAGCGTCGTGTAGAAGTTGCCTGCGGCGACTTCGACGGTCTGCGGGCGCGGATCGGGCGGCAGCACGAAGATGCCGTTGCCGACCTTGCGCGGCGACGTGTCGCGCGGCTTCATCACATAGCCGCCGTGCGCCGTCGTCGCGCCGAGGAATACGGCGTCGGGGCCGGCCTCGGCCCACATCGTGGCGCTGCCTCCGCCGTCAAGCTCGCCGACTTCGTTGCAGCCGAGGTCGATCATCATCCGGTAGGCGTCGACGTCGGGGAAGCCGCCGGAGCCGGAGGGGTCGCTCGTGAAGAGGACGAGGTTCGTCGCCACGCCGACTGCGTTCGTGCCGATGCCGACAAGCGTCCGCCAGTAGTAGTTGCGGCTCTGGTAGTTGCCGATTGTGGTCGAGAAGTCGTAGCCGCTTGTGGAGTTGCCGCCGCCGACGGGGTTGATTGCCCCGGCGCGAACGGGGTAGTTCTGGTAGTTCGTGCGGACGGCGTTGCGGATGTGCCGGCCCCCGACGTTCACAAGCCATGACGCGGCGGGAGTGCCCCCTTCGTATCCCGGCATGCAATCGACCTTGCCGTGGTGGAGGTTGCCGTCCGCAAGCCCGACAATGTAGCAGAAGGCCGTCGAGGGACTTGCGTTCCATCCGGGGAAAGACACCCTGCTGTCGGAGATGGTCATACCCGACGTGTGGGAGACGGCGATGCCCGAATTGTCGAAGTAGTCGCCGTTGATGCCGGCGATGGGCGTCTCGCCGGCGGCGAACAGCGCCTCGGCCATGTCTCCTATCGTCGCCGTTGCCGTGCCGTTCGTGTTGGCCGCGCCGTGCCACGCCCTGAACCGGTAGCCCTTCGCGAGATCGAAGGCGAAGGCGAAGCCGCGCGGCGTCCCGCTCTTGGACCAGCGGACAAAGGTCACGCCCTCGCGCCCGTTCCAGTCCGGGACGTCGGTGCGGGTGAAGTCGGAGACGGCGGCGGAGGCGGACAGCGCGAAGAGCGCAAGGAATGTTGCCAATGTTGCCCATAACCAATTCCAGTTCCCAGTTCCCAATTGGACATTGGAGACTGGCAATTGGCAACATTTGCTCATTGGCAACATTCTCTTCATCTCCCTATTGCAGGATTACGCATGTTTCTTTTCGCGGGTCTGGCACTATTCATGGCGCGTATCGGAACTCCGCCGGTTCCAGAAGGATTTCCCGGAGGCGGGCGATTTCCTCCTTCGTGACGCCGCAGTCCTGCAGATACAGTTCGCAGCGCCGCTGCCAGGTGTCGCCGGGCTTGCCGTATCTGCCGATGCCGTCCGTGAGGTGGGATTCGCGGCACCAGTAGTCCGGCTCCGTTTCGTGGATGTCGTCGGGAATGTCCGGGTAGAAGGTCGATTCCCAGTCGGTCTCGATGTCGTGCCGCGGGACGCCGAGCGCGCCCAGAAGCACGTAGGCGAGCGAGCCGGTGCGGTCGGCGCCGCTGATGCAGTGGAAGTAGATCGGGTAGTTGGATTCGTCGCAGAAGACACGGATGTTCTCAGCCATTGTCTTCTTGCCGATTCCGCCGAAGATGCCCTTGTAGCCGTAGGATGAGCGGAGGATGAGGCGGACGCCCGGTCCGAGCGGGGACTCGGAGAGGTCGGCGGTCTCGCCCTTGTTGCGCAAGTCCAGATCAGTCCTGATGCCGAGCGTCCCGACAAGGTACTTGACGTCCTCGACGGTGAGGCGGTTGCGCCCCTGGCGTTCCCCCGTGACGGAGTTCTGGTTCAATCCCTGGCCGCGGAAGGCCATGCCCTGCCGCACGCGGCGGCCGTCCGCCGTGCGCCATCCGCCCAAGTCGCGGATGTTGCCCACCTTGCCCTCGATTTCGATCCAGCGCGGCGCGCGGTCTTCCGTGGCGAAGGACGCAATTCCCGAATGCACGGCCGGGCCCTTCTTCTTTCCGTCCGGAGACTTGCCGAGGCCCGTGACGCGCCAGTAGTAGGTGCGCGCGATCTCCAGGTTGGGACGCGCCATGGTGTAGGAGAATACCTCGCCGCCGGAGATCTTGACGCTGTCGCTGTTCGCGCTGACATAGCGGATGTCGGCGCCGTCGAAACCGGGGTCCTTGGCGATTTCGATTTTCCACGGCCCGGTCTCGCCCTCCGTGGCCCGCCACTTGAGCGTGACGGGCTTCGCCCTGCGCCAGAACTGGTCGTGGCGGATTACCTTTCCGCCGTGCTCGCGGTCCTCGCGGAAGAGCGCGATGCGCTCCGCGAGCGTGGGCAGGTCCATGACCTTCTTCTGCGCGTCGGGCACGAGCGCGACGATTTTGCCTCCGGCGGGCGAGACGGGGACAATGGCCGCGGAGGCAACGCAAGACAGCGCAAGAAACGAGAGAGAACGCAATGCAAAAGAGCCTAGGCTTTTCATGGAGATTTCTTTGCCGAAACACGATTGGCGCAAACCCCTTGACGAAGGCCGAGGGAGGCTGTAGTATTTCGCCGTGTTTGCACCAAAAAGTGTAAGCCAATTGGTGCAATCGTTCTGGTGTAGTTTGGAACAGCAAGACGGAGAGTGCGGGAATGGATCCTTTCAAGTTCGGATGTATCGTCAGGGGCGGGTACTACTGTCCTCGGCCGGAACTGGAGGCGCAGCTGCGCCGCTATCTGGAGGCTGGCCAAAACATCGTTCTCCAAGGCGAACGTCGCATGGGCAAGAGTTCTCTTGTCGTGAAGGTCGTGGGCGACATGCGCGGAACGGGGCTGCTCTACGTCGATCTTCTCGGCATCTCCACGCCGTCCGACTTCTGCCGCCGCGTCGTTGACGGCATTGTCGAGCTGGACCGGAGCCGGTCGTTCCTTCGCAAGACGACGTCCCTTCTTGCCTCGCTCCGCCCACTGGTCGTTCTGGACCGGGACACCGGTTTGCCGACCATCTCCATAGACGCGAAGAGCGCGGCGGGACCGGATGGTGTCGCGGCCGTCATGGCCATGGTGGCCGCCCACGCGAAGGAGCGGAAAATCTGCGTGGTGTTCGACGAGTTCCAGGATGTCCTCGACTTGCCCGACGCCAACCAGGCGCTGGCGGAGATGCGATCGCGCGTCCAGTTCATGTCCGAAACGCCGTTCGTGTTCCTTGGAAGCGTCAGGAACCGGATGTGGGAGGTTTTCTCCCACCCTTCCAGCCCGTTCTTCAAATCGGCCCTTGAAATCGACGTGGGGGAGATTGACCCCACGGCGTTTTCGGAATTTCTCGCCAGCCGGTTCAAGAAGGGTGACCGAATCCCGGACAAGGCCTTTCTCGTCGAGACGCTGAACGCGCTTGGCGGCGTGCCCGGCGACATGCAGGAACTGTGCGACGCCCTCTGGGCCGTGACGAAATCCGGCGACCGCGTGGACGCCGGAGTCCTCGGCGCTGCCTACGAATACATTTTCGCACGGCAGGGAAGGGCCTACGAAACCTTTTGGAAAACATTTTCGTCGCAGCAGCGGCGCGTGTTGCGTGCGCTGGCCTCGTGCGGCGGAAGGCACGTGGCGTCCTCGGACTTTTTGGAGGCGTCGGGAATCTACAACGCCTCCTCGGTAAAGAAGGCGCTCGCCAGACTGGAGACAATCGGACATGTCTACCGGTTCCACGACGAGTTCAAGTTCTCAAATCCGTTTTTCCGTGAGTGGGTGAGGCGAACATTCGACGATTAGCGAATGGTTATCACCATCGCGGCGGGGACGAAATCGACCTTGAGGTTGTCCACCAGCGCTACGTTGGGATCGTCGAGTCCGCCGCCGCGCGTACCGGAGAAGTTGCTCGCCGCGAGGCCGAAGGTGGTCATTCCGGGTTCGGGGAAGGCAGGAAGCGTGAGATTCTCGAAGGTCTCGATAAGCGTGCCGTCGGCATCGGATGCCGCGGGCTTCGTGGCCCCCTGGTCATAGACCTTGACGGTGAAGGAGCCACCGGCGGTCGTCGGCGTCGCCTTCATGCGGAAGCGGTACCAGTGCGACGTGTCGATGGCGGCGGAGGAATTCACCGTGGACGTTTCCGACGAGGTGCGCGTCCGCACGGAGAAGACGATGTTCGTGAACTGCTGGCAGGCGTCCTTGCCGGAAATGGCGGTGAAACCGAAGCCGATGCGCGGCTCAGAGCGCCAGTTGTCACCGCTGGCGGGGCGGTAGACGCCCTGCTCGTAGTCGTCGCCGCCCACCTCGACGTAGACGTACCCGGAGGATGTGGTTGTGGATGAACCCTCGGCGGAGAAGAACGCGGGCGGGCGGATGTCGGCCGAGAAATCGACCGAGGCGCAGTTCTTCGACACGGAGCCGAACGGTTGCACCGCGAAGACGCTTCTGTTCGCGGTGGTTCGCGCGACGTTGTCCATGGCGGCTACGCAGTCGCCGTTCCCGGCGTCGATGACGTATATCTGCCCCGACGCGCTGCCGCGCCGGATCCAGCGGTCCGCGCCCTCGCGGTCGGTGGCGGCGGCGAGCGCCGCCGCGTCGCGCACCGCGGTGCGGTAGCCGTATTCGAAATCGCAGGCGTAGATGTCCGCGCCGTCCGTGCCGTCGTCGTTCACATGGCAGACGCGGATGTTGTCGAAGAGCGGGAAGCGGCCGACGCGCTGGCTGCCACTGGTGGCTTCGCTTCCGCCGTTGTAGTTCGCCTGGCCGTTGGAGAAGAGAACCACGGAATCGATGCTGGACGGTGCTCCATCCACGAGGGGCACATTGTTTGTCGACACAATCACCGACGACGAGGAGTGGTCGTAGTCCATGGCGCGTCCCGTGGTGCCAAGCTGATAGACCGCGTAGTCGTAGGCGCGCGCGTCAAGGTCCAGCGTGAGGACGTAGCGGCCCCAGCGGCCCGCGTAGATGGTCTTGTTCGCAAGGGTCGCGTCGGTGTCCGATTTCGGCCCCTGCGTGTTCGACAGACCGGAGCCGCCGCGGTAGTGGTTGATGGGTGCGTTGATGGAAGATGCTCCTGCAGCCCGGTAATAGCGTGTGCCGCCGCCGCAGACGGCGTATCCCTGGACGGCGTTGCCGATGGAGGCCGAACTGGTGTATGTCTTGGAGTGCGCGTTGTTGCCGGCCAGGAAGCAGGCGGCCATGATCTCGCGGCCGGAGGAAGCCGAGGTATTGGTGATGACGCCCATCATCATGTCGAAGTAGAGGCGGACCTTGCCGCTTGTGACGGTCGTGCCAATCGGCGCGGCGACCATGCCGGCTTTTTCGGCGCCGGTCGCGCGGAGGACGGAGGCATTCTCCCAATCGTAGCCTCCGGATTTGTTGGGGTCGGTCAATGTGAATGGCGCTGCTCCGGCAATGCGGCGCCAGCCGTCCTGCCCTGCGTAGGGGGCACCGTCCGGGACAAGACGCCGGCAGGAGTTTTCGGGAAGGGCGTAATCCGAGGTGGTGTAGCCGCGCTCGTAGAACGCGGACTGGACGGTGTTCGTCGTCGGGGCGAGGGCGTAGGCGCCGGTGGTCGCGCCGGCGGGTTCGACCTGGCGGTAGCGGCGGGTGGTGAAGTCGTTGGAGTAAACGGGGGCGAAATCATCAGCGCCCGGGGCCTTCCACGAGACGGCGACGTTGTCGAACATCGGCGCGTCCGCTGACGCCGCCTGCTTGAAGCCCAGCACGTAGAGGGCCACGCCAGCAAAGCCGCCCGTCTCAGAGGTGGGCGCGTTGCGGAGCGGCAGCGTCGTGGTCCAGACGCCATCCACGAAGCGGCGGAAATCGGTGACTGACGAGGGGACGGTATCGGGCGTCGGGTGCGACGCGCCGAGATTGCCGAACGTGGCCGAGAACGTGCCGGCCGCGATGTCAATCACGGCTTCGTAGCGATACCAGTTCCCGGCCGTAAGGTCGTTTTGGGATTCGCTTGCGCCGTTGATCGCGGCGCCGGTCCCGGCGATGTTCATGACCAGCGCGGAAGCGCGGACGTAACGGGCTCCGTCGTTGTAGACATTGCCCATGCCGATCCGCGTGGACATCGAGAGCGTCGAGCCGGTGACGTCAAGCGCCGACTTGTAGAGGGGAATGATCGCCGCGTAGGCGTCTGAGCCAGTGTTGAACGCGGTCGACGCAGGCGTGCGGATGTCGGCGGAAATTTTGAGGACGCCGTCCGTGAACTCGTTGTAGAAGGGCTGCATCGCGACGGTGCCGTCGGTAATGACGCTCGATGAACTGGAGTTGACGAGGACGGCCTGGTTGCCGCCGTCGTCAGCGACCGTGAACGTCACGGTCGAGCGGCAGTACCCGTTCTTCATCGTCCAGCCGTCCTGGTAGGCGGTGTCGCTGTTATAGGGTTCATGGCCATCCGCCGATATGGAGGAGATGGAGCGCGCGAGCGCGCCGGTGATGTACGGCGACTCCATCCAGCGGTCGGACGGCGTCGCGCCCGACGTGCGCGTGGAGAAGTCGTTCGCGTAGGGGACGCGCGGAGCGGCGTCGGCGACCATGGCGGCGAAGGCCGCGATCGACAGCGCGGCGGCGCGCGACGCGAGGCGAATCGGCGGAGGCAGATGCTGCGAGATGCGTTTCATGGCAGTGTTTTCGTTTGCTTCGTTATGGGATGCGGCATCGGGGCCGCACGGGCGCGGCGCTCCGAATTTCCGCCACCAATCGTACTCCATCTCCTTCCGGAAAACGACCCCGAATTGCGGCTAAAAATTTTCCGATTTGCGACAATCGTACCGTCATCACGCGCAACGCGGGCGACATGGCCGGCACCGGCATCGAAACGGCGGACCCGTTCGCGTGATGCCGCGCGTGGGGCAGTTCAGGTAGGCCCGCTCTCCGAGCGGGCCGTTATTTTGCAAGGACCAGCGGGACTAGCATGACATGCGGGACACGCGTGACATGCGGGACACGCGCGGTTGTCGTGTTTCCAGCCAGTCCCGCTGGTCGCGCCAGTCCCGCCGGTCCTTGAAAAAGGGCGCCCCGCGCTGCGCGCGGTCCGGCGCGGCGGTCTGGAGACCGCCGCCCCCCTTCGCGGGCTGGAAGCCCGCGCTCCCAGGCGCTGCGGGACGGCCGGGGAAATCGGCATCATTCGTGAAAAATCTGCATATTTTTCTTGACAAAATAGGCAGATTACTGGAGTCAGTACGAGAAACGATTGACGGACGGGAAATCGGTATCATTTGAGTTGACAATGATACCGATACATGAATGAATGACGAAATGCTCCCGGGACAGGAACGCTTCGGACAGAAAGCGACACGCGAAAATGTTGACCAACAAGTCATGATTGACTCTTCAGTCCTACTGTTGTAGCCTCATCCCCACCGAAAGGAGAGCAATTCGTGACAGCGACCAGGAGCGCAAACAAGATCAAGGGCTACATCTTCTCGGATGATTCCCCGTTCAACGCGCCATGACAACCGTCGAAGCGACATCCTCCAGAACGCCCAAGGTCGCGATTCTCTTCTCGCTCGCGCTTGAGGGCGAGCGCCAGATGTGCCGCGGCATCCTCGACTACGCGAAGGCCCACGGCCCTTGGCGGTGCCACCTCGTGGAGGGGCGCCCGGAGGAGCAGCTGATGAACCTCAGGAAGGAGCGGTTCGACGGCATCATCGCCGCTGGCGGAACGCACCGGGAGAACGACGCCTATGCCTCCACCGGCGCCCCGCTCGTGCTGCTGGAGCCGCGCCCGGACATGCTGGACGAGAACGGGGGCTCGTCGGTGCCGTTCGCGATGCGCGACTCACGCGCCATAGGCGCGCTGGCCGCCACCTACTACATCGAGCGCGGCTATCGGTCGTTCGCCTTCGTCTGCGAACCTCACGGATGGTACTGGAGCGAGGAGCGGCGACGCGGTTTCGAGGAGGCAATTGCGAAGGCGGGGTTTCCGTGCGTCATCTACGACCGCTTCACCGAACGGGAGCGGCGCAGCTGGACGGCCGAGCGCCCCAGGATGGAGCGATTCCTCCTCTCCCTGCCGCGGCCGACGGCGGTGTTCGCGGCGATGGACGGCCGGGCGCACCACGTCGTGAACGTCTGCGCCGACATCGGACTGCGCGTCCCGGAGGACATCGCCGTTCTCGGCGTGGACAACGACCCGCTGCTGTGCGAATCGACCGTGCCGGCGCTGTCCAGCATCCGCACGGGCGGTTACAGACGGGGGCTCATCGCGGCGGAAATGCTCGACGACCTCATGCACGGGCGGGCGGTGCGCGAGCGCGCCGTCGTGCAGGAACCGGCCGACGTCGTGACCCGCGGCTCCACGGGCTACGACGCGATGACCGACCCCGCGATCTCCAAGGCGGTGCGGTTCATCCGCGCCAAGGCGGAAGAGGGCGCGGCCTTCGACGTTGCGGACGTGGCGCGCGCGGCCGGCTGCTCGCGCCGGTATCTGGAGCGGCGCTTCCGCGCAAGACTGGGCCGCTCCGTGCTCGACGAGCTCACCCGGGCCCGCCTCGCCAGCGTCAAGGCGCTGCTCGAAGACACGAGTCTCTCCATCGGGGAAATCGTAGAGCGGACCGGCTACGCGCGCCCGAGCCACCTGGCTGCGCTTTTCAGGAAGGAAACCGGCACGACCATGCGCCAGTGGCGACGCGAGAACCGCCTGTGACTTTTTTTGGGGAAATACTATCACTCTTTGAACGGCGTCATGCTACAATCGCGGTGTTTCCAAACCCACAGACACCGTTTGCGCCATGAAAGAGCACTCCCCCACACGCATCGCCCGCGCGGCCGCGCAGGCCCTGCTTTTAACCCAGGTCGCGGCAGTCGCCCCCGCGGCGGCGGCGACCGCGCCGGCGGCCCCGGCTGAGCTGAAGCTCAAGGCCAGCACCGACAGGGAAAATCCGCTCGACTACGCCGTCGGCGAGACGATCCGCTTCAACTTCCGCCTGGACGGCGTTGACGCGCTCCCGGAGGACGTGGAGGCCGTCGCGCCATTGCGCGTGATCTGGACGCGCACCGGCGACGACGGGGCTCGCGTTGTCGGCACGAACGCGATTTCGCTGGCGGAGGGCTTCTCCGTCGAGACGGCGCTTGGCGTGCCGGGGATGGTGCGACTTGTCGGGAAGCTCGTGGATTGCGGCGGTTCGCCGCTGAAGACATCCGACGGCAAGGAGATTCTCTTCGAGGGCGGAGCCGGCGCCGAGACGGAGAAGATGCGGCTTTCGACCGTCGAACCCGCCGATTTCGACGCCTTCTGGGCCGAGGCGAAGGCGCGGCTTGCGGCGGTTCCGTTCGCGGATGGCGTCGAGCTTCATGAGGTCTTCCCGGCGGACGCTTCGGCGTGGACGCTGGAGCACTATGCGTTCTACGCGGCCAAGGTGCCGTGCTTCGGCCCGCGTCCGGTGACGGGCTGGCTCGTCGTGCCGAAGAACGCCGCGCCGCATTCGCTTGCGGTCTCGGCGCAGTTCGCGGGCTACGGCTGCACCGAGGTCGTCCCGAAGCCGCCGAAATGGGGCACCCACGGCAAGGTGTTCTTCGATGTCAACGCCCACGGATACGACCTCGTCGGACACGACGACGCGTGGTTCAAAGAGTTCAGGGATTCCATCTACGGAATCGTGGACGGCAAGGCCACGCGCAAGCCCTACGCGCTGGAGCCGTCCGACTACGACACCCCCGCCGACACGTATCTCTACTACATGGCGCTGCGCGTGGTGCGCGCGTTCGACTACCTGAAGACGCGTCCGGAATGGAACGGCCGCGACATCGAGGCCTCCGGCGGGAGCCAGGGCGGACTCCAGACCATGTGGGCGGGGGGCCTCGTCGACGGCATCACGAAGATCAAGCCCGCGATCACGGGGTGGTGCGACCTTGGCAACCCGTTCGAGGGACAGGGACCGTTTCTCTCCCGCTCATGGGGCGTTCCGTGCGTTCCGGGCGCGTTCTACTTCGACGGGGCGCTCCACGCCAGGCGCGTCCCGCGCGACTGCGTCGCCGAGATCACGCGGCTTGGCATGGGCGACTACATCTGCCCTCCGCGCGGGGTGCTCCTGAGTTACTACAACATGCCCTGCGCCGCCTCGGCAACTCTCGTGCAGGGCTCCACCCATGGCTACATGCCACCGGAGCCGAACCAGACGTTCACGATTTCGAAGAAGGCGGCCGCCCAGCCGCGCTGAAATCCATTTCGCAAAACCAACAACCCCCAAAAAGCACGCCATGAAAACAAAGACAATCCGCATCGCCCGCGCGACCGCGCCGGCCATGCTCCTTGCCCTGACGGCGCTCCCGGCGCCGGCCGACACCATCGACGCGTCGGCGTTCTCGCAGTCCTTCGGCATCCGGTTTCAGGGCTATTCCGGCTCGACGGCGCTCACGGACTTTCCGGTGCTGGTGAAGCTCTCGGAGGCGACGGGCTTCCAATACGCCAAGGCGGCGACCGGAGGCGCCGACCTGCGCATTTCCTCCGTCTCCCGCTCGACGGACTGGATCCAGGCGACGCACGACTGCGTGGCGAAGGACGACTTCTGCGCCTTCGAGTTCGACGGCGACTGGGAGGACTACGCGAAGAAGTTCGACGTGACCTTCACGGGCGTCGCGGAGGGCGTGACGCTCGAAAGCTTCCCGGCGCTCGTGAGGGTGTCGGCATCCCGCATCGAGGGCTTCGACTACGGCGACTGCACCGGCACCGCGACCATCCAGATAGACCGGACGACCGGCGCCCAGTTCTACGAAATCGGCGTAGGCGAATGACCCGCCGCCCGGCCCCCCCCCGACTAGCACGTCACGGGCGGGCGGACAGGAAATCGGAGATCGGCGCCGTGGCGCCGGGATCGAGGCCGTGCGGATGATGGCCGAAGAGGTCGCGGCGCACGACCTCGATTTCCCCTCCGGCGGAGCGGAGGCGCGCGACGAACGGCTCGCAGTTGAGGGCCGGTGGCACCGTTGCGTCCTGCCCGCCGTAGAGCAGCAGCACCGGGATGCGCGCGGCGGCGAGCGCTTCGGCCATGTTGAGCGGCATGCGCGGGTCGGCGGACCACTTGCCGCCTGCGGCGGGTGCCTCGGCGCTCCAGGGGCCAATCGTCGCCGCGGCGGCGGTCGGAGTGGCGGCCGCTCCAAGCTGCGCGAAGCCGTCGAACGTCAGCAGCGGCGCGTCGAGAAAGATGCGCGCGACGCATTCCGGGAAGCGCGCGGCGTAGCGCACGGAGAAGAAGCCGCCCCAGCTCATGCCGACGAGCCGCGCCCTGGACGCGAAGCCGAGGCGCTCCACGAGAAAGCGCTGGAACGCGCGGCTCGCGCGCAGCCCCTCTTCGTCCATGCGGCGGTCGAAGGTGTCGATGTGGACGTGCCGCCAGCCGCGCGCGAGAAGGTCGAGGACGCCGGTGCGCTCGACGAAGGCGTCGGCCCACTGCATCGTCCAGGTCCACGGGCGGCCTAGCGCCGGCCCCTGCGCCGGCTCGACGATCCAGGCGTCGCGCCCCTCGAAGCGGAACCGAATGCGCCGGAAGCCGTGCCAGTCGTCCGTGGCGGCTCCCGGGAAGGCATCCTCGACCTTCTCGCGCAGGCCGGAGGCGCGCGGCTCGCAGCACGCCCAGCACGGATCGAAGACGGGCTTCGGCGCGCCCTCGAACGTGACGCCGACGTAGCGCGGCATGTCCCCCTTGCCGCGCGGTTCGTAGCCTGAAATCTCGACGAATCCGGTCGCGGGGTCTTGCGTGAAAGGCAGGTCGCGGTTCCCCTCGACCATGAACACGCGCACGACCCTGTTGCCGATGCCGACGAGACGGCGCGTCGCGTTCCAGGAGCGTCCGAACTCGAAATAGACGGTCCGCGGGTCGTCGGCGCTTCGCGTCATCCACTCGTAGCAGGCGCCCTGAAAGGGATCGACGGGCTCCACGTCGTAGAAGGCCGGCGCGTTGGCACGGACCCACCGGCCGAGTTCGCGGAGGATTCCGGCCGCCTCGGGCTGCACCGTGCCGTCCGCCATCGGCCCGACGTTGAGCAGCATCGTGCCGCCGCGCGCCCGGATGGAGACGAGCTTCGCCGCGATCTCCTGCGGCGTCTTCCAGCAAGCGTCGTGCCTGTGGTAGGCCCACGAGGAGTTGAGGGTGTAGCACGACTCCCAAAGGCCCGCGCCGCCGTCGGAGTTCTGCTCGCAGCTCTTGAGGTCGTCGTCCTGACAGCGCGTGACGAGCAGGCCCGGCTGGAGGCGGCGCAGTTCCGCGTTGATCGCGCGGGCGCCCCAGACGTCGGGCGCGGGCGCGCCGTCGTAGAAGAGGTAGTCGATCCGGCCGAAGTCCGACATCAGGTGGCGCAGCTGCGCGTGCGTCTTCGCGACGAAGCGCTCCCACGCCTCGGCGCTGGCCGGGCCGCCGCGGTAGTCGGGGTCGCTCCAGTCGCCGACGGAGTAATACATCCCCACGCCCAGCCCCGCCGCGCGCGCCTTGTCGGCGTATTCGCGGATGAAACCGTCTCCCAGCCAGAACCCCTCGTGGTGGCGCGTCGTGAGGCAGACGTAGCGCATTCCGGCGTCCTTCGCGAGCGCGATCCATTCGTCGATGCAGCCGGGCCTTGGCCGGAACTGCGGAGCGAGGCGGGCGCGCCACTGCGCGGTGTCGAGCCGCTCGTCGTGGATCTGCCACTCGCCCTCGCCCTGCACCGAAAAGAGGCCGTAGTGGACGAACAGCCCCCAGCCGAAGCGGTAGAAGCGCCGCTTGGCGGCGAGGACTTCGGGCGCGTCCGCGCGGCCCGCGGCGGTGAATTCCGGTGCGATGTTGCCGAGTTCCATGGTCAAAGGTCGATGTTCGAGGGCCAGAAGGCTAGCGGCGAGACAACCGAAAGTCAATCAGAACCGGACTTCTCCCCAGCCGGCCGGGCGGACGCGCACTTCGCTGGGAAGGTCGTCGACGACCTGCGACTCCGCGTCGAAGAGGCTCGCGCGGCGGACGGCGTGCGTGCCTGCGGCGTCGCCAAAGACGACGCCGACGTCGGCGCGGCGCATTTCGCCGTGCGCGGGCATTCCTCGCTCCCCCAGGACATCCCACGGGATGTCGGCGACGAGGACGTAGCCGTCCGCCGTCGTCTCCACGGTCGCCATGAGCTGCGGGCGGTCGATGCGGTCCACCCGGGCGGTTCCGACGGGCGAGGAGAACGAGCGGCGCGACTCCGCCGCGACCGTCGGGTCAACGAAAACGTAGCGGACCGCGGCGACGCCGCCCGCGCCTCCGCCAGGCGCGAAGACGATGCGGACGTCGCCGGGCGCGGGATCGCGGCGGCGCGGGTCGGCGGCGGGGTCGGCGGCCCAGCGCAGGTCGATGCAGTCGCCGGTGTGGAAGAGCGTATCCTGATCGATTCCGGAATTCGTCCAGGGCGAGGGGTCTCGCACCTCCACCCGGAGGCGCAGCGGACCGGGCGCGCCGCCGGAGCGGCTCACGCCAAGCGCCACCTCGGCCACGCGGTCTTCGGGGAAGGCGCGGGCGGCGCCGCGGTGCCAGCCGGACTGGAAGCCGAAGCCGCCGCAGTCCGTCACGCGGAGCGGTTCGCGCGTGGCGTCGGCGCCGCCGCCGTGACGGCGAGCGTCGGCATCGGCCGCGGCGAGCCGGATTTCGCCGCCGCGAAGGTCGCGGATCGAGTCGAGGCCGACGACTTCGCAGACGCAGAGGGCGGACTTGCCGGCAATCTGCCAGACCGCCCCGCCCGGACCGTTGCCGAGCCATCCGTAGAAGCTTTCGCCGGAAAGGCTGTTCGTCGAAAGCACGTCGCCGCGCGCCGCCGAAAGGCGCGTCTGGAGCGACGGCGCAAGCCGCATGTCGGCGAAAAGCTCGCACACGAAAAGCCCGTCGGCGGTGAACAGGTAGCGCGCCCCCTTGTTGCCGGAAAGCTGGAACAGGAGCCGCGGGCTGGCGCCGCCGCCGCGCGCCGGCGCCCGCGCCCATCCTTCGACCGCCATCACGTGGCGCAGTTCTCCGCGGTCCGGCAGCGTGGAATTGTGGCCGTTGCTTGGATACGGGTTCGGATACGACCAGCGGACCGCGCCGCCGGGGGCCAGGCGCACGAGCGCGTTCGAGACCGAGCCCTCCGGACCCTCGAAGTTCACGACCATGTCGCCGGAGCCGTCCGGCACGTCGGAAAGCGAAAGCGGCCGGAGCGGGCGGCCGGACGCGTCGCGCGGCACAGGCACGACGCGCGAAGGCGACGCAAGGTCGTGGAAAAGAGGCGCCGCGGCGGAAAAAGCCGGGTCGAACGCGACGAGCGCGCCGTCTTCGATGCGGCGGGCGTGGAACGCGAGCGTTGGCGCGGTGCGGAGGCTCCAGTTCGCGGCCATCGAGAGATCGGCGCGGACGGACACCTCTTCCGGCGCGGCGCGCCCGTCGCCGTCGAAATCACGCCACAGGAACACGCCGTCGCGCCGGCCGCCCTGCGACGGAAGCGCGGCCACGAAGTCCGGGTGGCGCGTGCCCCAGGCCTCCCGCAGCGAGGAAAGCGCGCCGAAGACTGCGCGGGGCACGGCGCGGTCGCCGACGACCTCCGCGACAAAGTGGCACGGCCGGTTCCATCCGGTGTCCGAAACCAGATAGGTGCGGCCGTCGGGCGCGACGACCGCGCTCGACGGCGGCGGCGCGCCGGGACGCGTCTCGGCCGCGCCCGGCGCCTCAGGCACCGGCGGACATGGCAGGTCGGGATGCTCCTGCGGGCGGAAGAGAACCGCCCTCAGCGGCGAGCGCCCGGGCCACTCGCGGAAATCGAACGCCATGCCCTCGTAAAGGCAGAGAGGAGCGCCGTCCGGTCCCGGCGCGACCGATCCGCCGCCGCCGTAGTGCGGAGTGCCGAGGTAGTCGCGCGCGAGCGCGCCGGTCGCCGCATCCCAGACGCTCACGCGCTTGGGCTGGAAATCCCGCTCCGCCACCCAGAGCAGCCCACGCGCATCGATGCACAGCGCAGCAGGCTCGCCCATGGCGAGCGGGTCGAACGGGCCTTCGCGGCGGCCGCCCGTGCGGCCGATGGTGCGCAGGTGCCGTCCGTCCGGCGAAAACAACTCGACGCAGCACCGCCCCGGCGCCGCGTCGCCGATCAAAAACTCGCCGGCGGCGCCAATCGCAAGCGAACGGGGACGTAAAACGCCGCGCAGCGGAATGGGTGCGGAGGAGGAAGTGGAGGAATGCGGCGCGAAGGCGGCGGAGGATGGCGGCGGCGCGGCGTGCGGATCGAAGACCTTTTTCACGCCCGCATCGCAGAGCGCCCAGACCGAACCGTCTGGCGCGGCGGCGACCGCCCCCGCGCCTGGAAGCGGCTCGTCGCGCAGGAACTCGGCGGTTTCGCGCGAGAAATACGCCAGGCGTCCGCCCCTGTCGCCCAGCGAAAGCACGATTTCGCCGGGCGTGAGGAACATACCGCGAATCCGCGCGAAGTCGTTGGTGGATTCCTTCACGAACGCGGCGTCGGTGCGGCGCTTCGCCACGTCGGGCGGATTCGGCACGAAGCGGTGGTCGCGCAGATTCAGGCGCGTGACCGCGAGCCTGTCGCCCATCCAGCCGCCCTCGCCGGCCACGAAAAGCGTGTCGCCGTCGGCGGCGAAGGCGTCCGCACCGGAAAGACTTACGAAGCGTGTTCCCCAGAGCTTGCGGCCCGACGCGGCGTCGTAGCGGGACATGGAATGCCCGCATTCGGC
Organism: Verrucomicrobia bacterium UBA6982; assembly: GCA_002448475.1. GTDB lineage: Bacteria > Verrucomicrobiota > Kiritimatiellia > RFP12 > UBA3636 > UBA3636. The sequence goes on along the minus strand of DJYI01000023.1, from coordinate 8,206 downwards.
GAAATGCGCGCCGACGAAGACGTCGCCGCCGTGAGCGAGCAGTGTGGATGGCCGCTCGTGGTCGGAGAGGAATCCGCCCGCGCCCGACGGCGGCAGATGCCACGAAAGGGGAACCGCCTCGGTGTGCCACGGCGGATCGCCCTCGCTGTCGAACGCGCCGAGGAAGCGGCTTTCCACGGCGTCGCGCGCGATTCCGCGCCAGCGGTAAAGCCCCGCCGCGCAGGGTTCGCCCGCGTCGTCGCATCCGTCCCACGTTTCGATGGCTTCTCCCGCCGGGCGCGGAGAGGCGGCGACAAGATTGCGGACGCGCCGGCCCTGGGAGTCCTCGACGACGACGGTGCCGAACGCGGGTTCGGCGAGCGCGTAGCGCAGTTCGGCCGCGCAGGCGACCTGCATCGGAAGGAGCCATCCTCCAGCAAGCGCGGCGGCGACGCGCCAGGACGTGGCCATGGGCGATTTGCGGAAAAAGGCGGTGGCTGTCATTCGCGAACCTCTCCCAGCGCGATCTCGACGTATCCTTCGGGGCGCAGCCGCGCTTCGGTGGGGGCGTCGTCCACCATCGACGTGGCGGACGTCTCCGGATTGTGCAGATAGACGCGCCGCGCCGTGCCGGGGCCGCGCGCGGTGTCGCCGGAAAAGAGCGCCTCGGCGTCCCAGAAGACCGGCTTCGCAAAGTCAAGTTCGAGGAATTCGTCGGGCACCTCGATGCGCGCGCTGTATCCGCCGCCGTCGGCGTCCGGCGCAAACGCGACGGACGCGCCCGGCACGTCGCCGACGAACGAGAACGCCGCCGTGCCGCCTGCCGGGGTCGTGTAGGACTGCGGACGCGACAGGCGCGTTCCGCCATGCTGCAATGCGATGACGCGGTCTTTCCCGCCGATGCGCGCCGCGAGAATGCGCGTGAACGCCATGTTTGCTGGCATTTTCTTCCCCGGCCCGATTTCGAAACCGACTGCGTCGCCTCCCTTGAAGACGGATTCCGCGCCGGTCGCGACGTTCACGAGCGGCGTGTCGTCCACGACGTGCGCCGTGAACACGAGCTTGCCGCCGACGCGCTCGAGCTTCACCCTCTCCAGCGGCTTCGGCTTCGCGCCCGGCACAAAGAGCGGCGCCACGCGCTCCAGCCGCACCACGCCGTTCGTGCGCCACTCGCCGGCGACGCGTGGATCCGCGAGTGCGGCGGCGGTGCCGCTCGCCCTCGCGGCAGGACGGATTTCGGTGAGCTCGCTGGCGGCGGCGGTGCCGCTCGCCCTCGCGGCAAGACGGATTTCCGGGAGCTCGCTGGCGGCGGCGGGGAAGCCGCCATTGATTTGCCGTTCACCGCCGGACCGCACCGCCGCAGCGCCCATTTCCACGCTCTCTTTGCGATTTTTGCGGCTAAATTCAAACCCTTCGACCCGGAATGCGTGGCCGGAATTGTAGGCCCACACTTCGCCGTGCTCCGGGAAGAACCGAACGCGGCCGGAGAAATCCTCGCCGCCGAAAGAATACGGCGCGCCGCGGCCTGGAACGCCCGGCGGGTCGAAGAGCGAATCCACGAAGAAGCCGTCCGACGTGTAAACCGTGAAGACTCCCCATTCGCTGCCCGCCACCGTGTAGCCGTCGCCGATCATGCCGGCGTGGTTCCAGTGGCCGAGCATCTCGCCGGGACGCAGGCCGCCGGGCGCCTTGCGTCCCGCGCGCCACAGAAGCGAGCCGTCAGGCGCCCACTTGCAGACGAAGACCCCGCCCACGAGCGCCGTGTGTCCCATGCCGGTGGACATGTGTTTCTGGAGGTCCGGCGAGGCGTATCGCGGGGTGTAGGCCACCGAGCCGTAGAAATTCCCGGCGCCGTCGCGCCACAGGCCGCGAAGTCCCATGCGGTGCGTCACGGGCAGCATTTTCTCGCCCGGCGCGATTTCCGGGATCGCGACATACGCCGCCGCGGCGTCCCAGCGTGGCGCGCCGCGCTCGAAGCCCCGGCACGGAACACCGATCACCGCGTTTTCGCGCGCCGTCAGGAAAAGGTTTCCGGCATCGTCCACGAAAAGGGTTCCGGGAACCGGCGTCATGCCGACCGGGAACGAAAATGCGCGGCCGCCGATCGTCGCCGGCAATCCGGCGGTCTCCGAATCCTGGCGGACGCCGTCGCCGTTCGCGTCCGTCCAGACGGACACGATGCAAGGCGAGCCCTTTTCCGCCGGCTTGCCCGACAGCACCGACGCGACGGGAACCATGGCGTCGCCCTCCATCCGGAACATCGTCGCGCAGAAGAGGCCGTCCGCAGCCGGGGAAAAGGCGTCGGGCACGAGATACTTGCACCCGTCGGATGCGCGGAACACGCGCGGTGCCTGCATCGTGTCGCAGGGCCTTCCGAAAACGCCCATGCCCGCGCCGGCAAAGTCCCAGACGGCCTCCGGCGCGGAGCCGATGCGCTGGCGCGCGAACGCGTCGGGACCGGAAAGCGAGTAAAGCTGAAGGCGCGGATCGTCGCAGTCGGGAATGTTCGTCGGCGAATAGGCGCTGTAGCCGAAATAGCGCCGGACGACGGCGCCCGTGGCCGCGTCGAGCACGGACACGATCTTCGGCGCGGACGCCTCCGCCACGAGCAGCGCGCCGGTCTTGTCGATGGCGAGTCCGAACGGGAAGAGAAACGCGCCGTAGTCGATCGCGCCGAGGAAGCCGCGCCCTCCGCGCTTGCCGAAGACCTTGGTGGGCGCGGCATTCCGCAGCGCGGCGCGACCGGAGGCCGCACCCTCGTAAACCTTGATCTGCTGGCTTTCGCCAAGGTCGATCACGTAGAGCGTCCCGTCCGGGCCGATGGCAAGGGCGTAGGGGGCGCAAAGGCCGGAAATTTTCCCGGACAAGCGACACGCGGCGCGCGACGCGGGCGACAACGTTTCGACATTCTGACACCCGGTGTCCGGCGTGTCGCGTGTCGATTGTCGCGTCTCATCCAATTCAAATCTCACCACACTCTTTCCGCTCACCGCCCAGAGCGCGCCGTCGGGCGCGAAGGCGAGGCCGCGCGGAGAGTCGCAGGGAATCTCGCCGACGACCTCGCCCGTGCCGGCATCGACGACCAGGACCCTGTTGCCGTTCCGGTCGCTCACATAAACCGCGCCGCCCTTCGCCGCGATTCCCGCGCAGTTGAAGCCGAACTCCGGACGCGCCGCGCTCATGGCCGGAAGGTTCGTGGCGGTGGCGTCCGCCGGAAGTTCGACGAACGGGCGGCCGTCCGGGAACAGTTCGTGACGTCCGGTGGCGGCGTCGATCTTCACGAGCGCCGCCTTCATCTTTCCGTTCGCCGCGCCGTGGACGAGCCAGAGCGCTCCGCCGTCGGCGCAAGCCGCGGTGTATTCGCCCCAGCCGCCGCGCACGAATGGATTGGCGCGCCAGAGAACCTTGCCGTCGAAGCCGGTCTTCACGAGGGCGCAGCCCTGCTCGCTCTTGTGCCATGCGAAATAGCGGCCCGTGTCGTCGGCGGCGCAGGCGACGGGCGGACCGTGGTCCGCGCCCCAGCCGCCGGTGCCGTCGGGCGTGCCGTAGGGAGGATCGCCGGAAACGCCGACCGTGCCCTCGTAAACGACATCGAGTCCATCGTGTGCGTAGGCGCCCCAGCGCCAGTCGCGGCCGGTCTCGCAGGGGAAGCCGAGAAAGTCGCGACCGTCCCAGCGCACTTCGACGCGGCCGGCATCGCGCCACTCGCCGCCGATGAGCTCGCGCACCACGCCGCCGCGCTCGTCGAAGATGTTCACGCTAACCTTGGCGCGCCGGGGCAGATCGAAGGCGATTTTCGCCCAGCCGGAGGTGTCCGGGGCGGCCGCGCCGACGCGTGCTGCAGCCGCGATCGCGGCGTATTGATCCGCGAGTGCGGCGGCTTCGCCGCTCGCCCTCGCGGCAGGACGGGAACCAGGGCGAGCCGCAAGTTCAAGCCGCCCCCAGGTGTGGAGATTCATGAAGGCGAACACGCCGGGATCCTTCGCGAACACGGCGGCAGTGGCGTGGCCGTCGGTGCCGGGGCTCCATTTGACGTCCACCACGGCGGGGATGCGGCCGCCGGGCGCGACGGGCCTGCGCCCGCCGGGCGCGCCCAGCGCCGCCCACGGGACGCGCGCCTCCAGAACAAGACGCCCCGCCGCGGAAACGGTCGCGACCGCACTTCCGCCGGGGTTCGTCGCCGCCTCGCAGTCGAACATCGCCCCGGGCGTCACATGGCAGTAATCGACTCCGGCGGCGGTGTCGCGCCAAAGATTCACGGTCGTGACGGCGGGGTTGTTCGCGAGACGCTGGTCGCGGCGGTCCGGGAGCGGCCAGCCGAGCGCGGGGTCCGTGCAAAGCCGCAGCTGCACGACGTCCCCGCGCCAGTAGCGGTCCTGCGGGCGATTGGCGTTTTCCGGCATCCGCCCGCCGGGAAGGGCCATGTCATACGCGACGTAGAGAGCCTCGTCGTCGTGCATGAAGAAGAGCGTGCAGTTTTCCTCGTCCGCCGTTTCCTCGGCGTTCCACGACAGCACCGGAGCGGAGAGGTCCCAGTCCGAAAGGTCGCCGTCAACCGTGACGGGCGTCGGCGGTGCGGGAACGGCCGTTGCCACGCCGTCGCGGCACGACGTGCCGGCTTGCGCCGCGACGCAAAGCAGCGCAAGCGCAGCCGCCGCAACGGACAATCCCGGCGAATTCCGCGACATGAACCGAACCCGCTGCGATCGAATCGAAATCAGCGGAAGCAAATGACCATTGCGCGGGGGGCTAGCGCGTAGCGGACGATCACGACGCCGGAACCGCCGCCGCCCGGAGCGATGGCGTCGTTGGCGCGCATGCTGCCGCCGCCACCGCCGCCGCCGGTGCCGGGAGTGCCTGCCTCGGCGGGAACGTTCGTCATCGCGCCGCTGAAGGCGTAGGCTCCCGCGCCGCCGCCGCCCGCGCCGCCGGGATAGCCGGAGCCGGTCACGCTGTTTCCGTGGCCGGCGCCGCCACCGCCGCCGTAAACGACCGACACGCCCGTGATCGAGAAGGCGAGGCCGTCGCCGCCGGCGCACGGATTGTCGGCGTCGTCCGCAGCGTGTCCGGCCTCGGCCGCCCCGCCGCCTCCGCCGCCGATGCCGGTTCCGGTGTGCCCAGCAATGCCCGCGCCGCCGTCATGCCCCTGGTCCGAGGTTCCCGCGCCGACGGTCTGGGGAGATCCGCCGCCGACAGCACCGCCGCCACTGCCGCCAGCCGCGCCGCCGTATTGCCCGTAGCCGCCGCCACCGCCGCCAAACGCGACGTAGGAAAGAAACTGCGAAGGCTCGCCGTTCCCGCCGTGATGGTCGGCGGCGGCGGCGCCGACGACGCCGCCAGCGCCGACGGTGACGGCGTGCTCTCCGGCCGGAAGGTTCGCCTCCGCGACGTGCAGGACGCCGCCGGCGCCACCGCCACCGCCGGCCCAGCCGTATGTGGAGCCGCCCGCGCCGCCGCCGCCCACGACCAGAAGCTCGGCCTTCACATTTTCGGAGATTTGAAACGTGCCGCTTTCAGTGAAGACGTGAACCGCGTAGGTGGTGCCGTTTTCCATGACCTTGGAGAAAGCGCCGCCGGTGCCGGCGTTCTGGGCGGCAGAGGCGTAGGAGTGGTAATAGCGCACGATCGCGATGCCATCGCCGCCGGAGCCGCCGGCGAATGAAGTCCAGTCGGAGACATAGGCAAACGCCCCGCCGCCACCGCCGCCGCCAAGGCCGTCAACGCCGTCGTAACCAACGCCGAAATTGTTTCCTGCGCCGCCGCCGCCAATTCCTCCATCGCCAATGGAAGTGCCCTGATTCCTCGAACCACCGGCACCGCCGCCACCACCGTAGAACACGGGCGAACCTGTGATCTCGGACTCTCTTCCGGCCCCTCCGGCGCCAGACGAACCGTTGTCAGGATCGGCATTGTAACCAGCGGTGCCGGCCCCGCCACCGCCACCTGAAACGCCCTGTCCGTTGTTGGCCTTTTTGGTGCCGAAACCACCGGCGAAGCCTTGTCCGTCAACTCCGGCGCCGCCATCGTAAGTAGTGCCGTCGTTAGCCCGGCCCATGCCACCACCACCGGAGCCTCCGCCGTATCCGGCGGCATGGCCGTCCTTCCCGCCCGCGCCGCCGCCATAGGCGGTTTCGCCGAACGCCGCAGTGTCGCCGCCATTTTCGCCGACAGGGCCTCCTTCGCCGACGGAAACCGGATACTGCGCCCCGGCCGCGACAGCGATTCCGGAAAGCTCGACCACGCCGCCGCCGCCACCGCCGGCCCCGGGCGAGCTGTATCCCGACAGCGATCCGCCGCCGCCGCCACCCACGAGAAGCACGTCAACCGTGCCGTTGCCGGGCGCGGTCCAGGTGCCGTCCGCGCGAAAGACCGTGAGGATGGAGCCGTCGGAAAGGACGGAAGTTCCGGCGGCGGGGGCGGTTTCCGCGGCGCCGCAGTGCGCGGCGAGCGCGGTCGCCGCGACAAGCGCGGCGAAGGCAGATTCCAATCGTGTATTTTTCATGGCGGCGTTGTTCACTGTTTTTGCATGGCTCGCGGCCTGCGCGGCGGCACCGTCCGGAAAACGGCGCACATCCGCCGCACAACCCGCGTGACGGCGTGATGATACACCGCCGCAAGATTGGAAACAATGGGCGATTTTGCAAAATGTTCAAGAATTGTAGCGGCAGAAAGAATCGCCAGCTTGACGTGCCTTTTCCCCTTGACGGCGGTCGTGCGGCGTGTACAATGCGGCCCATGAAGCACGGACCATCCGAAAAGACCGCGAAGATCAAGCTGGCGGCGCCGCAGCGCGCGGCGCTGGCGCGGCTCGCGCGCGGCGAAAACCGGATTTCCTGGCGCGCCCGCGGGGTGCTGCTTCTCGCGGACGGGCGGTCGAAGGCGTCGGTGGCGCGCGAGCTTGGCGTCGGCGTGGCTGCGGTGCGCGACTGGGAAAGGCGGTGGCTGCGCGGCGGCGGAGTCGAGTCCCTCGCGCTGCGGTGCAAGGGCCGATCCGGCAGGCGCGAGCGCCAGGGCTCCGAGGCGCTGGAAAGCTTCCCGACACGGCTCCCCGCCATCGAAAAGCGGATGCTCCGGATGGCCGACGGCCGCGGGCGGCCAGCGGGCGCGCGGGTGGCCGTGGAGGCCTGGCTGCGCGACGCCGCCGCGCTTGGGATCGCACGCCCCGGAACGCCGGTTCCGTCCGAACGGCGGCTCGCGGCGCTTTTCAGGGCGTCGTCCAACACGGTGGCCGCCGCGATGGGGACGCTTTCGCGGGAAGGCTTCATCGTCCGGAAGGCTCGGCTGGGGAGCTTCTTCGCCAGGCGTCCGCCCTTCGCGGGGCGCTACCTGCTGTATCTGGCAAAGGTGCCGGACAACACTCCGGAGCAGGGCCTCTCCAGGGCGCTGCAGGACGTCGCGCGAATGCGCTCGCAAACCCGCGGCGAAAACTGGGACGTCGCCGACGGCCCGCCGGAAACGCCGCGCGAACGCCTCCAATTCACGCACCGCCTGGCCGGGCACCGCTGGTCGGGCGTGTTCTTCCGGACCATCGACAGAGGCAGCCCGCTGATCGAGGAGCTGCTGACGCTCGACAGAATTCCCATGTCCGGATTCATCGACGCCGAGGCAAACACGGGAAAGCTCGTCAAGTCGCTGGCGTGGCAGGGCTTCAAGGCGCCGGAAGCCGCGTTCGGGGCGGTCCGCGCCGCCGGCCGCCGCAGGGCGCTCGTCATCGACGGGCTCTACGAATACTGGACCGAAAGCAGGGAGGCGGCGATACGCGGCATCGCCGCCCGATGCGGAGTGGAAATTCCGCGCGACTGCTTTCTCATCCTGGATCCGCGCACCCCCGAGCCGGCGCGCCTGGCGCTGGCGGCAGCGGTCAGGGCGGCGCGGGAGGAGCGCATCGACTCGGTGGCGATCCTCCAGGACAACTTCGCCGCGCCGACGTGCGAGATCGTCGCCGAACGCTTTGGAGCCGCGGAGACGGCGCGCCTCGCGCTCGTCGCGATCGGCAACGCCCCGACTCTGCCGGCGACCTGCATGCCCGTGACCTGGCACGGCCTCGACATGGAGTCCACCCTCGCCTCTTTCGTCGATTGGTGCAACGCCATCCACGCCGGGGAAAAGTCCCCTCCCCCGCCGGAGCTCGCCACGTTCTGACTTGTCTTTTGCGCCAATTGCCACTCATGAACAATTGCCATTTGCGGCCATTTGCCATTTGAACCTAAAAAACGCAGTTGACACG
>DJYI01000121.1:127067-132398 GCA_002448475.1 Verrucomicrobia bacterium UBA6982 | reverse complement strand
CGTTCTGCCGAACACGATCGCCGGGGACGAGCCGCGGCGGGACGCCGGCGGGCGCGTCGTCTGCGAAAACGCCGCCCCGGTTCCGGTGGCACTCTTCCTGAACTATCGCGGCTGCCACGCGCTGCTCGACGATCCGGAGGTCGTTGTCCCGAACAACGTCTGGGCGCACTTCCCGGAATCGCGGGCCGACGGATCGTTCGCGCTGCGTCCCGAGATGCGCGGATGCGAGCGCGACACGCGCTTTCGCTACGCCTTTCCGCTGGAGGAGTTCCTCGCGCGCGGCGTGGCGGTCATGAGCTGCTGCTACGCGCAGGTTTCGCCGGACGTTGAAGTAGGGAACGGCGATCCTCTCGATCTCTACTGGAGCGGAGTGTTCGACCTTTGGGGGCGGCGCGATCCTGCGCGCCCCGACAATCCGACCGCTCTCGGCGCATGGGCCTGGGCTCTCTCGCGCGGCCTCGATCTGGCCGGGCGCGTCCCGGAGATCGACGCGACCAGATCGCTCGTGACCGGATGCTCGCGCCTCGGCAAGGCGGCGCTCCTCGCCGCCGCGCGCGACGAGCGCTTCGCCGTGTGCGTTCCGTGCCAGACCGGCGGCGGCGGCGCGCCGCTCGCCAAGCGGTTCTTCGGTGAGAACGTCTCCACCGAAATGCGGATGTTCCCGCACTGGTATTGCGCCGCATACGGAAAATACGCCGGCAACGAGGCGGCCATGCCGTTCGACCAGCACTGGCTTCTGGCGTGCGTCGCGCCGCGCGCGCTTCTTGTCGAGGGCTTCAACAGTCCGTGGTTCGACCCGAAGGGGGAGTTTCTGTCCTGCCGCGCAGCGTCGCCCGCGTGGGAGCTGCACGGTCTTCCCGGATTGCCCAGTGGCGATTTCCCCGCGCCGTTCGACTTTTCGCGCGTCGGCCAGAGTCTTGGATACTTCCGCCGCGGCGGGGCGCACGGACTCTCCGCCGTTGACTGGCATCTGGCCCTCGATTTCGCCGGGCGGACGTGGTCCGGCGCGACCGCGAGGCGCTAGCGCGTGAGGTCGCGCACCCAGCGGTAGCGGCGGAAGTGAAGCCAGACCCACGGGAGCTTTCCGACTTCGTCCACGCAGGTGCAGGCGTAAACTAGCACTGGATTCCAGTTGAACACGAAGGCGCCGAGAAATGCCAGCGGCACGGCAAGCCCCCACATCGTGACTGCAAGGCTGTAGAAGTCGAACATGGTGTCGCCGCCGGCGGTGAACACGCCGTTGATGACTATCGTGTTGACGCACCGCCCGAACATGTATGGGGACAGCACGAGGAACATCGCGCGCAGAAGCGAACGCGCCTCAGGTTCCAGCGCCATGCCGCGCAGCACGACCGGCGCCGCCGTTAGCACCGCCATGGAACCGAGCAGCCCGACCGCGAGCGACAGCAGTCCCAGCCTGTCGCCGTAGATGCGCCCACGCGCCAGCCGCCCAGCCCCGAGTTCGTTGCCGACCACGACGACCGCGGCGGCGGCCATGCCGTCCGTGAGACAGCACAGCAGGTCGCGCACCACAGCCGCGGCGGCGTTGGCCGCGGCGGTGGCGCTGCCGAGGTGCCCCATTACGGCGGTGTATGACGAAAAGCCGACTCCCCAGAACAGCACGCCTCCGAAAAGCGGCAGCACCGCGCGCCGGAAGTCGCCGGAAAGTGCGGGGGTTTTCTCGAAAAGCCGCCGCCACTGCGCCCGCACCGCGCCCGGGGCCATGGTGGACATGGCGGCCGCGGCGAGTTCGGCGGCGCGCGCGAGGAGAGTCGCGAGCGCCGCCCCGCGCGCCCCGAGGGCCGGAATTGGCCCGACGCCGTAGATGAACGCGGCGTTGAGCGCCACGTTCAGCGCGACCGCCCCGCCGCCGATGGCCGCCGACAGCGCGGCCCTGTCCGACACCTTCAGCACGGCGAGGTGGCACTGCGTCACGCCAGTGAAGAGGTATGACAGACCGGCGATTCGCAGATAGCCGGCGCCGATTTCGACAAGGCGCGGGTCGTGCGCGAAGGCGCGCATCGGAAGATCCGGGCGCGCGAGGCACAGTCCGGCCACGGCGAGCGAAAGCGCCCCCACGGTGCGCAGACCGATGCGGAATATCTTTCCGAGGCTTTCCACGTCGCCCTTGCCCCAGTATTGCGCCCCCAGCAGCGAAAGGGCCGTCGTCACCGCGAACACGACCATGTTCTGGAGAAACTGCACCTGCGTGGCGAGCGACACGGCGGCCATTGAGTTCTGGTCAACCCGCCCGAGCATCGCCGCGTCGCTCGCGGCGACGAGGGCCACCATGAGCGCCTGCAGAGTGATCGGGGCAGAAATCCTGACGAGTTTGCGCCAGAAGGCCGTGTCCGCGAAGAATCCGGGAGCGGGGTCGTCGGTCGCGCCCATTTCTGGTGGTGTCATTCTCTTTCTCTGGCTGGTGTTCGGCGGGCGGCGGCGGGTGGCGCCCCTCCTCGGAGCCCGAAATGCGCGAGGCGGCGGTCTCCGACAAAAACGACGCCGGAAACCCTTTGCGGTTTCCGGCGCCTCAATTGGTGCTCGGGAAAGGACTCGAACCTTCAATCCCCGAAGGGACCAGCACCTCAAGCTGGCGTGTCTGCCAATTCCACCACCCGAGCGGATGTTTGTTTTCGCGTGAAAACGCGGCGGAGGTTAGCATTCCGCCCCGTTTGAGTCAATAGTTTTTTTCGGAGTGGGTGGATGGTTAGGTGGTTGGGTGGGGCGAGCCGTCCCGGCGAGCCGCCCCGTCGCGCACAAGACGGCGGAGGGCGGCTTCGACTCGGCGTGACGCGCGGTGGCGGAGCTGATAGACCGAGTTGGGGGTCATGCCGTATTCGGCGGCGACTTTTTCGATGTCTTCCCCGTGTTCGGTGCGGACGAAAACCGCCTTCGCCTTGTCCGACCAGCGGCCTTCGGCGAATACGCCATCGACGACGAGCCGCCACAGTTCCTCGGCCTCGGAGCGCAGAGCCTCGGCGGCAGGGTCCGAGTCGGTCGCCTGCTCGGCGCCGGCAGCGGTTTCGGTCTCGCGCGTGATTCGCCTGAGGTCGTCGGACGTTTTGCGCGTCGCGACCTTGCGCACCACGCCAAAGAGAAAGTCGCGGAAGCGATTGCGCGAGCGGTCGTATGTCCTGCGCGGGAAGAGCTTCCAGAGCTCGACCATCGTTTCCTGGACGAGGTCGTCGCAGTCGGCGGGATCCACAAGCTGATGTGTCCTCGCCACAATCGCGAGAAAGCGCCTGACCACGGGATCGTAGCGGTTCGCGAAATCGGGCCAGCGCGCGGCGTCGGCCCCCTTTTGCAGGTCGCGCAGAAGGCCGGTCGATGTGTCCGGGATGTCGAACGAGGCGCTGGCGCGGCCGTTTCCGCGATCGCCGCCGCGCGCCGAGAACTGTGCAGACTTTGCGTTCATGCGTCGAAGGATACCACGCGGCCGGGCTTTGTGCTACAGTTTCCGCCATGCGAGAACGGCCCGGACTGCCGCCCGGCGCACGCTTTGGCGGCGACTTCACGATCCTGCGCGCTCTTGGCGCGGGGGCGTCCGCCACCGTCTATGAGGCGCGCGAGAACGCGCTGGGGCGTCTTGTGGCGCTGAAGACGCTTGATCGCGCCGATCCGGAAATGCGCGCCCGCTTCCTTTCCGAGGCGCGCGCCATGGCGGCGGTCAGGCATCCGGGCGTCGCGCAGATTTTTCGCTTCGGCGAAGACGCTGCGACGGGGCTCCTGTTCCTGGCCATGGAGCGATTCGCCGGATCGCTCGCTGACCGCGTCTCGAACAGCCGGGTTCTGCCGGAGGCTGAAGTCGCGTCGCTTGGCCTCGCGGTTGCCGACGCCCTCGCGGCGCTGCATGGCAGATCCCCGCCGCTAGTCCATCGCGACGTGAAGCCCTCCAACATTCTGTTTTCCGACGACGGGCGCGTCGTGCTGGCGGATTTCGGGCTTGTCCGCCGCCTGGCCCCCGACGCCACGGCGCTCACCGCGCCCGGAGCGGGCCAGCCTGGCACCTGGCTTTACGCCGCCCCCGAGCAGCGCGCCGGCGCTCCGCCGACGCCGGCAGTTGACTGGTTCGCGCTCGGCGTCACGCTCTTTCGGTGCCTCACTGGCGGGTTCCCGGGACCGGGCGGCGCGCTCCCCACCGACATCGCGGGCGAAGTCGGGCGCGGCTGGCGGCCTCTCCTTCGAGGGCTCCTGCGGGAGGCTCCGGAAAGGCGGCTGCGCGATCCGGAAACGATCCGAAGATCCCTTCTCCGCATCCTGCGGCACGCCAAAGCGCGCGGCGGGGCGCGGCGGGCGCTTTTCGCGGCGGCCGGCGCGGCGGCGATTTTCGCTGCGGTCGCATTGGCGGCGCGTGCTCCGCGGAGCAGGCCGCCGGACGCGCCGGAAGCCGTGGTTCCTGCCGCGCCGGAAGCGGAGACTGCAGTCGATGCCGCGCCGGAAGCCGTGGTTCCTGCCGCGCCGGAAGCGGAGACGGCAGTCGATGCCGCGCCGCCGTTTCCCGCCGTTGAATGGACCCGGGAATACGCAGACACTTTGCGCTCCAAACTGGCGAAGGTTGTCGTGAATCCGATGCCCGACGCCGAAAACCGCATCGTCGTGCGCGCCGGCGAGGTCCTGCTGTCAGGAGACATCGCGCCGTCCGCTGACCCGCCGACTGTCGTTCTGGACGGCGGGGCGCTGCACTTCTCGCATGGCGCGGCGGCGCTCCGGGAGGCCATCGACCAGTGCGAACGATTCGTGGCGGAGGCGAACGGAGACGAAACGAGAGAGCCGGAGGTGCTTCCGGCGCGCAGGGAAGTTTTCCGGAATCCGATCGCCGTAACGAAAAACGGAGGGTGGCTCGACCACGACGACAGAGCCTTCGCCACGCTTGTCGGCCCGATTGGACTTGCGCCCGGAACCTCGTCGGGGGTTCTCGATGTCTTCGGTCTCACCGAGATCGTCATCGACCGCCGCGCGCTTGCGGATTCGCGACTCGAAATCACCGGATGCGGGCAGGTCGCCGACGTGACGCCCGGCGGTCTCGTCCGCAACCGCCGCTGGTTCGAGGACGACAACCCGCTGCGAAGTTCGCGAAACCAGCCTGCGCGGAACTGAACGGCAGGTGTGGTTAGGTGGTTAGGTGGGGTTGGGCGAGCCGCCCTGGGAGCGCGGGCTTCCAGCCCGCGACCCGCGACGACGAGGGCGTCGTCGCCACATCGCGGCGCGGCCGGCGAGCGCGCCCTACCAGGATCCGGTGCGATTGGTTTGGTCGATTTGGTCGATTTGGTCGATTTTGTCGACGATCGACCAAATCGACGATCGACCAAATCGACGACCGACCAAATCGAC
>DJYI01000121.1:100644-126919 GCA_002448475.1 Verrucomicrobia bacterium UBA6982 | reverse complement strand
ATCGACGATCGACAAAGCCAATCGCATGATCGGCTTGGTCGATTTAGTCGGCTTGGTCGATTTGGTCGAAAATCAATTCCATCGACGATCGACCAAATCGACGATCGACAAAGCCAATCGAAGGAGATTTCCCGCCCCCGCTTTTTTTGATGCATATTTTTTTGCTTGACTTTGCCCGCCTCGTCCGCTACGCTTCTGCCCGTCCGTCCCCAATGGATCGGATCGCAGGGCGTTCCGCCCCGCGCAACACACATCAAAACAAGAACAAACAACATGAAACGCACAGCAATTGCCGCTGCCGCCATTCTTGCCGGAGTCGCCGCCAATGCGGGGACTGTCGATAAGTTCAGCGAGCAGTTCGACAACAACTACACGTTTGACAGCGCCCGGTGGACCGGCGTGACTGGAAACGCTGAAGTCTCGACAGATCAGAAAACCACGGGGACGCACTCGCTTTTCATTGATTCCTCCGAAGAGGTCAATTATTCGCCGGCTGCTACCAATGTAAGCGTCGTCTCTCTTGACGTGTATCTCACTCCGGGAGCCGATGCTCCGGATCTTACGAAGATCGCGAACTCCAAACTCGTCATTTACCTTGCCACTGACAAGAATCTCAAAGGTTGCGTGGATGGCTCCAATTGGGAGACGATCGCTTCCAATGTCGAGGGCAACACCTGGACGAACCTCACTATGACGTTCTCTGCTGGTTCCGTCACCGTGAAGATGGCCGACGGCACGCAGAAGGTCTTCGAAAACAGCGGCGTTCCTGCCACAGTGACCTCTGTCGGATTCCAGGGCTCGGGTTATGTTGACAACTTTGTCGGCAAGTGCCAGATGAACAACTACGCTTATACTGACGGCGACACGGAAACGGCCGGCGAGACCTCCGGGTCGGCAGAAATCGGTGTTAACGGGAATCTGGTCACATTCGAATATCCCGGTGTGACTGGCATGCAGTTCGTGCGCGTCTACGACGATCAGGGCAAATACGTCACGCTCCGTGTCAACAGCAACAACGGCACTGTCGATGTGTCCAAGCTGAAGGGCACGATCACCAAGGTCGTCGCCTACTACGGCAATAGCGTGTCCAACGTGGACAACAGCACGCCCACGACCCCGACTTCGGCCGCAGTCACCAATGACAACGACACCCCGACGGTCGGCGTAACCGTGAATGGCAAGTCCGGCGTTTACTACACGCTTGTGGTGCCTAATACCAGCACGGCGATTACCGGGTCCGTGTCCGTTCTCGTGCCTCCGGAGAAAGACAACACTCCCATCACGCTCACGGCTCCTGTTTCGAAGGAAGCCTGGGGCACCGTGAAGTTCCAGGTCAAGGCTACGGACACGTCCCTTACCAACGGCAACTGATCGCGGTAGTTCGCGACTCGGCCGCGGAAAGTCCGCGGCCTCATGAAAAACCGGGGCGGCGCGAGCCGCCCCGGTTTTGTTTGCATGGGACACAGGGACGCAGGGACACAGGGACACAGGGACACAGGGACACAGGGACGCAGGGACGCAGGGACGCAGGGACACAGGGACACAGGGACCTGAGTCCTGGGACCTGTGACCTTGGCAAAAAAAGCATTGATTTGGGCGGCGAAGGGTGGTAGTATCCCTTCCCCGCCGATTCAGTTAGTTTGCAAAATTCCATGAACTTCCAGCTCCTAGACCGGGCCAAGGCCCGCATCAACAGCGTTCCCGTGCTAGTGAACATGTGCTCCCTGCGCGTTAAGCAGCTCAATCAGGGTCTGCGTCCGCTCGTGAAGCCGGAGCCCGGCGAGGAGACCATCGACACCGTCCTTCGCGAAATCGCCGAGGGCAAGCTCGTCTCGCAGATCGACTTCGAGATGCTGGAGCGTCGCGGTCTTGGGCCGCACCACGCCTAGGGGCGCGGCGCGGGGAGCGGAGTTTGACCGATGGCCGGCGCCGGAGGAGAGTCCAGGGCCGCCGGCGGCGGCGACAGGGTGGTGTCCCGCAACCGCAAGGCGCTGCACGACTTCGAGGTCCTGCAGCGCATCGAGGCCGGTGTGGCCCTCTGCGGCACGGAGGTGAAGGTCGTCCGAGCCGGACACGCCGGGCTTTCCGGCGCCTACGCCTCCGTTGACAAGAATACCGGCGAAATCTGGCTCTGCGGCGTCAACATTCCGCCATACGGCTTCGGCAACATCTTCAACCACGACTCACTGCGCGCCCGCAAGCTGCTCCTGCACCGCAGGGAAATACTCCGCCTCCGCGCCCACGAGGAGCGCAAGGGATGCACTCTGGTCCCGCTTTCGCTCTATCTCAAACGCGGGCGCGTCAAGTGCGAGCTGGGAGTCTGTCGCGGCAAGACTGACATCGACAAGCGCGAAACGATCAAACGCCGCGAAAACGACCGCGACGCCCGCCGCGCGATGGCCGAGCACTCGCGGCGCGGCTAGGTGCGGCGCGGCAGTCGGCCCCGCGGGATCGGTCTTGCGACGCCGCGTCGGAGAGGAAACAATTTTGGAGGAGCAAGGAATGCGTGTCGCGCAGAGTCCCGGCGAGGTGGCGCAAGGTCGCGGCGGAGTCGTGTTCGCCGCCGGCTCTTTCGACGGCGTCCATCTCGGACACGCGGCCCTCGCCTCGGCCGCGCGTCGCCGCGCGACGGAGCGCGGAGCTTCGGCGTGGGCCCTGGCGCTGCGCCCGCACCCGCTCTCCGTGGTGTCGCCCGGACGCGAGCCGCCGCTCATCACGCCCGGCGCTCTCCAGGAGGAGGCGCTCGCCCGCGCGGGGTTCGACGGCGTTCTGTTCTTTCCATTCTCCCGCGAAACGGCGGCGCTTTCCCCGAGCGCCTTCGTCGCGGCGGCGTTCGCCCCGTGGCTTGACGCCAGTCCGTCGCGCTGCGCCGTGGTTGCCGGGCCGAACTGGCGTTTCGGCCGCGGCCGCGCCGGTCGCGTCGGCGATCTGCCCGCGCTTTCCGGCGGCGCGGTGGAGTCATTCGAGGAGCCGCTTCTTGAACTTGAAGGCGCTCCGGTCTCGAGCACAAGGGTGCGCGAGGCCGTGCGAGCAGGCGACGTGGCCCTCGCCGCCCGCCTTCTCGGCCGCCCGTATCGCGTCCGCGAGCGTGTTCTGCCGGGACGCTCGCGGGGGGTGGGTTCGGCTCTTGGCGCCCCGACGGCCAACATAGCGCCCGTTTCGCCCCTCATGCCGCCGCCTGGGGTTTACGCCCTGGATGTCGTGGTGCGCTCCGTTTCGGGCGAGTCGCGCGCCCCACGCGCGCCAGCCGCCGCCGACCCGGGCGCCGGGACGATCCGCGCCGTGGCCGACTACGGAGTCCGCCCCACTTTTCCCGGCGCCGCCCCCGACGCGCCGGTGCTGGAGGTTCATCTTCTCGACTGGGACGGACCTCCGCTCTACGGCGCGCAGCTCGACATCGATTTCCTCGCGCGCCTGCGCGACGAGCGCCGCTTCGCCTCGCCGGAGGCGCTCGCGGCCCAGATTCGCGCTGACGTTCTTCAGGCCCGATCCATCCAAACGCCATGCCACGCGACCGTCACGTGAACCGGGCGCTGCTCCTGCAGCGCGATCCGTCCCTTCCGCCCTCGCTTGCGCTCGATCCGGGCGCGTGTCCGATTTTGCGTCCGGACAGCGCGATGAAGGAGCGTCTGGAGCGCCATGACCCGCCTCTTCCGCTGTGTCCGGGCTGTCAGCGCGACGGCGGCGGCGTCTGCCCGGTCAGGGCTTTCCTCGACGCCGCCGTCGCCGATGGCGCGGCGCTTGAAATCGACGTCGGCGCCGGATACGGCCGCTTCAGCCGGGGTCACGCCGCCGCCAATCCGGGAATCAGGCTTTTCGCCGTGGAGCAGGACGAGGCGCGCGTGGCCCGCACCGACGTGGCGGCCCGCCGCGCCGGACTGCGCAACGTCGGCTACCTCGCCGGGGAGGCGCGCTACGCGCTTGAGTATTGCGTCCGCCCGGGCTCCGCGAGCGCCGTGTTCGTGCTGTTCCCGGACCCGTGGCCGAAGGACCGTCACGCGCGCAACCGTTTTTTCCGGCCTGCGAACATCGAACTCGTCCACCGCGCCCTGCGCCCCGGCGGGCTGCTGCACGCCGCCACGGACAACGCTGCGTATTTCGCCCAGATGCTCGAAACCCTAGCCGCCGATCCGCGCTTCGAGCCCGCGCCGCCGTATAGCCGCGGGGAGGACGAGCGCACGGACTTCGAGCGCAAGTTCCTGTCGCAGGGCAAAACCGTCAACCTCGCCTCGTGGCGCAAGCGGGGATGAAGCCCGAGCTGCTTGCCCCCGCCGGTTCGCCCGAAGCGGCGTGGACCGCGTTCGGCCACGGAGCCGACGCCGTTTACGTTGGAATGCGCCGCTTTTCCGCCCGCGCGGAGGCCGCCAACTTCGACGCCGCCGCGCTGCGCGACCTGATCTGCGCCGCGCGCGACGTCCGTTCCGGGGAAAAGCCGCGCAAGGTTTACGTCGCGTTCAACACGCTTCTGCGCGACGCGGAGCGCGCCGACGTCCTGGAGGAGCTCGAAACGCTCGAATCCCTCGCCCCCGACGCCCTCATCGTGCAGGATCTGGGCCTGGCCGCGCTCGTGCGGCGTCATTTCCCGTCGCTCGCCCTGCACGCCTCCACGCAGATGGCGGCGCATTCCGTCGAGGGCGTGACGGTGCTGCGGGACCTCGGTTTTTCTCGCGTTGTTCTCGCGAGGGAATGCACTTTCCGCGAAACCGCCCGCATGGCGCGCGAATGCGGTGTGGAGCTCGAGGTGTTCGTCCACGGTGCGCTATGCCACTCGATTTCCGGTCTCTGCCTTTTCTCCGCCCTCGAAAAGGGGAGGAGCGGAAACCGCGGCCGCTGCGCCTACTGCTGCCGCCTGCAGCGCGGCGGGGTGTTTCCCCATTCGATGAAGGACCTCTGCCTTTCGCCGGTGTTCGATGAACTGCTCGCCACCGGCGCGGCGTCTCTCAAGATCGAGGGGCGCATGAAGGGGCCGCTCTACGTCGCGTGCGCCGTGGATCTCTACCGGGCGCTACTGGACGGCGAACGCGACCCCGCCCGCATCGCGGCTCTTGAGGGCGATTTGCAGAGCGTGTTCGCCCGCGAGTGGACCACGCTCTACGCGCGCGGCGCGGACGCACCGGTGAGCTCCGTCGCGGATCCGCGCTCGCTCGGCCACCGCGGAATGCCGATCGGGCGCGTGGAGCGCGTGGAGACTGTCCGAGGTTCGCGGCGCATCGTGTTCCGGACTGCGCGCCCGCTTGAGCGTCACGACGGACTGCAGATCAAGTCCCCGGCCTTCATCGCGCGCAACGACGGGCATCCGTTCGGTTTTGCCGTGACTGACATTAGGCCCGCGGGCGCCGGCGGCGCGGCGGCGGGGGCGGGGCTGTCCGTTCCGGCCGGAACTCTTTGCTCGGTCGCGCTCCCGCCGCGCGGCGCGCCCGAGGTGCGTCCGGGCGAAGTCGTGTATCTTGCCGCCAGCGCGGACGTGCGCCGCCGCCACCCGCCGGTCCCGCCGCCGCGCGTCGATCCAGTGCTGGCCGGGCTTGCCCTTGACGTCGAGGTTTCGCTTTCCGGCGGCGGCGTTTCGGCGCGCGCCACCGTGCCTTCCCTTGGCGGGATGCCGGCCGCCGTTTTCGCGCCGTGCGCACTGTCTCCGGCGCGCGACGCCGCGCGCGTAGAGGACGCCGCGCGCTCGGCTTTTGCAAAACTCGGCGGCACGGCGTGGCGTCCGGGCGCGTTTTCGCTCTCCAACCCAGAGAGCCTTTTCGCTCCGGCGTCGGCGCTCAACGAGGCCCGCCGGGCGCTCGTGGCGGCTCTTGACGGCGCCGCCTCCGCGCGCCGCGCCGCGCGTCGCGCGGAAGTGGAGGCTGAGGCGCGCGGACGCGGCGCGTGCGGGGAACGCGCCCTCCCGGACGGCTTGACTGCGCGCCCGGGGGAGCGCGCAGGCGCCACGCTGAAATTCCGCGTCGATCAGGACCCTCCCGCGTCTTTTCCACCCGACGCCCGCAGAATCGTGCTGGCGCTCTGGCACCACCCGCTGCGCCATGTTCGGGAGAGACTCGACGTGTGGAAACGCGCGGTTTCGTCCGTCGTCGGTGCCGACGGATCCGGCGCGGCCGTCCGGCTTGCTCTTTCACTGCCGCCCGTGTGCCGCGACGACGATGCGACTGCGCTTGACGAGACTGTCCGCGCGCTTGCTGATGCGGGCTGGCGCGACTGGGAGGTCTGCGATCTTTCCGGCGCGCGGCGGCTGCGGCGAATTGGCGTGGAGCGCTTTTCCGCGGACGGAACCACTCTGCCCGCCCACAACTGCGCCGCTCTGCGCGAACTGTTCCGCCTCGGGGCTGATGTCTATTGCGCGTCGCCGGAGCAGGGGGCCGAGGACGTCGCAGCGCTCCGCGCGGCTTTTCCGGGGCGCGTGGAAGAGCTCGCGCGGCAAATGCCGCCGCTCTTCATCGCGCTAACGGCCCCGGCGTCCGGCGCCGGTCCTGTTCGCCGCTTTCCGGGAGCGCCGCCGGTGGTTTCGTTTGCGATGCCGGGCGGCGCCGGGCTTTGGATAACAGTCGCGGACCGACCGGCGCGAACCGCCCAGGCCTCGATGTCCGGAGTGCCTGTCCGGCTCGATTTCTCATGGGACCCGCCGCGCTGAGGCGCTGGCGCGCCGGAAGCGGCGTCATTTGCCGGAAATCCGGAACTTGATGATGATCCGCGCGTTGGCCTGAACCGGAGTGCTTCCGCGCGTCGCCGGCTTGAATTTCGTCCTTGCGGCGGCGCGCGCAGCCGCGTCGTCAAGATCGCGGAATCCGGAAGACGCGGCAACGGACACCTCTGAAACCAGACCCCGCGCGGTTATCACCAGATCAAGCGTCACGTCGCCCTCCTCGCCGCGCTGCCGCGCCTCCTTCGGATATTCCGGTCGAATCGGCCTGGCCGCGCGTGGCGGCGCGTCGATGCGGGCGGTGTTTTCGGCGGCCGCCGGCGGTGGCGGGGCGGAATGCGGGGCCTTCGGCGGTGGCGGGGCTGGCGGCGGCGGGGCTTCCGGGGTGGGGGAGGGTTGTTTCCGTGGCGGCTCCGGCGGCGGCTCCGGCGCCGCCGGCAATGAAATCTCCGGCGGTTCCGGTTGCTCCTGCGGCTCCGGTGGCTCCGGCAATGAAATCTCCGGCGGTTCCTGCGGCTCCGGCGGCGGCGCATCCGGCGGTTCCGGCCCCTGCTGTTCCTGCGGCTCCGGTTCCTGCTGTTCCTGCGGCTCCGGTTCCTGCTGTTCCTGCGGCTCCTGTGCCTTTTCCTGCGAGTTCGGCGTATCCTGCGCCGTCATGAATTCAACGGCCGACAGTTCCATCTGCGGCGCGTCGGGAATTCGCGTCAGGGAGGGGCAGAGCAAGAGGCCGCAAGCCACTAGAACGTGGACTGCGACCGAGAACGCCAGGGCCTGTGGAAAGTTCTTCACTCAGTCGCCGGGATGACCGCAACTCCCTCCGGAATGGCGGCCACGGTGGCGCGCGGGTTCGTCAGCGCGGTGGCGATGGCGAGCCCCTCCTCAAGCGAGGAGGCGGGAATCAGCCCCATGTCGCGGAGCAGCGCGTGGTCGCAGTCGCGCGAGACAAGCACAACGCGGCGCTTCGAGAGAACACGCGCGAGAATCTGCGCTTCCCACTGGTCCGGAACGGTTTTGTCGCGCGGCACCGCCAGAAACTTTTCCAGCAGCGCCGTCGGCGACTCCGCTTCGGCAAGCGCGCGGTAGAATCCCTCCCCGCCGTGACCGTCGCCGCATGCGGCGCACATTACGATGACCCCGCCCTCGCGCGTCGCGGCCTCTCCGGCCGTCATGCCCTTCACGGCCTGATAGACGTTCTGGTCGAGCGGGTGCCCGCCGTTGGACGTCACGGCGATGTCCGCGCGCGGCACCTTCACCCGGCACGCGCGACCAAGAAACTCGCATCCCTGTGCGTGCGCGGTGCGATGCGATCCGGCAAAGGCGCGGATTATGCGCTTTTCAGGATTGATCACGACATTCAGGACGAAGGCCAGTCCTGCGACGTCGGCGGCGTGGAGCATGTCGCGGTGGATCGGATTGCCCTCCAGCGAGCCGGTTCGCGCGCGCGGGTCGGCGATGAACTCCGAGCAGTGGTTTGCCAGGACCGTTTCGCGCGACGCCACGCCGGGAAGCACCGCCTTGCGGCCGCCGGAGAACCCGGCGAAGAAATGCGGCTCGATGAAGCCCTCCGAAACCAGCAGATCCGCTCCAAGCGCGAGCTTGTTCAGCCGCAGGCGTCCGCCTGAGGGGAGGCGCCCGGCGTCTGCTAGCGACGACTCGTCGGTGCCGACGTGCGAGACTATCCTCTCCTCCTCCACGATCCGCTCCCCGAGCTTTTCGACAAGTTCCTCCCGCGTTGGCTTGCGGTGGCAGCCTGTCGCCACGAGGAGCGTCACGTCGATTTCTGGGTTGCCGAGCCTCAGCCGGCGCAGCATTTCCGGCACGAGGTGGCGCGAGGGGACGGGGCGCGTGTGGTCGCTCAGGATCACAACCGCGTTGCGCTTTCCAGCCGCGAGCGCTTCAAGCGGGAGCGATCCGATCGGCGAGTCGAGGGCGCGGCGGACCTCGGCGTCCGGGTCCGGCGCGGGTGGCGGAAGCGGGGCCTCGAACACGCCGAGAAGACGATCGTCCTGGACTTCGGCCTCCATTCTGGTGGGGCCGTATGGAATCGAGATTTTCATGTTGGATGAGATCAGGCGGTGGGGAGCAGCGCCGACGCGGCGCGCGCGAGGATGTCGCGGATTGGCAGGCGCTGCGGGCACGCCTTCTCGCACGCGCCGCAGCGCAGGCATTCGGAGGCGCGGCTTTTCCCGGCCTTCACGACGTTCCAGAGCTCGTGGTTGCGGGCGCGCGTCTCGTTCCCGAAGAGCGTGAGCTGGTTCAGGGCCGCGATCGTGCCGCGAACGCCGATGTTTGCCGGACACACCTTTTCGCAGTATCCGCAGGCTGTGCACGGGACGGTTGGAACTGCCGCGATCGCCTTCCGCGCCTCGTCCACCGCCCTGCGTTCGACCTCGCTGAACGGGCGGTATCGGCTCGGGGCCAGCTGCGAAAGGTTGTCGTCCATCTGCGCCAGGTCGCTCATTCCAGAAAGGACCGTGGCCACGCCGTCCAGCCCGGCCGCGAAGCGCAGCGCCCACGCGGCCGGCGATGACGCGGGATCCGCCCGGCGGAAGATTTCGGCGGCGGCTTCCGGAGGAGTGGCGAGCAGCCCGCCCTTCACCGGCTCCATCACGACGACCGGTTTGCCGTGGCGGCGCGCGACCTCGTAGTTCTCCCCGGCGCGCACCACTGGGTCGTCCCAGTCGGCGTAGTTGAGCTGGAGCTGGACGAACTCCGCCTCCGGGTGGGCGCGCAGAATGGCGTCTAGATCCTCCGGAGTGGAGTGGAAGGAGAATCCCACGTGGCGCACGCGGCCCTCTTCGCGGCGCTCCAGCGCCCAGTCCCAGAGGCCGAACCGGTCGAACAGCTCCGTTCTGCCAGGGCCGAGGTTGTGCAGAAGGTAGAAGTCGAAATACCCGGCGCCTGTGCGGGAGAGCGAGGACTCGAACTGGACCACGGCCTCCTCGCGAGTCTTGCACCCGACCCACGGCGCCATTTTCGTGGCGAGGAGAAAGGAGTCGCGCGGATGCCGCTCGACGATTGCCTTGCGTGCCGCCTCCTCGCTGCCGTCGTAAACCCAGGCCGTGTCGAAGTAGTTGCATCCGGCGGCGAGAAAGCGGTCGGCCATTTCGCATGTCTGGGCGATGTCGATCCCATCGCCGGCGCGCGGCAGACGCATGAGACCGAAGCCGAGTTTTCCGGCGATTTCCGGAAATGCCGCTCCGGCGGTCCCGCCGTGTGTGTCCTGTGGTGTCATGTGTTCGTTTCCGCAAACGAGGTCCGCGTTTTTGCCCGCCCCCGCAGCGCCGGCGGCGGCGCGGCGCATCGGTGGCGATCATATTCCCCCCGGTTGCCCGTGTCAAATCCGCCGGAGCGGCGCGGCGGGCGCCGGCCGAAGTTGAAAGGCCGCGGGGGAGAGTGTAGAATACGGCCCCGGCAAACGCCACCACGCTAGGGAACAAAACAATGTCAACGCTTCTTTCACCAGCAGTCCGGCAGGCCGTGGCCGGAGGTTCCGCCATCCGCAAGATGTTCGAGCAGGGGCTCGAACTCAAGAAGAAATACGGCGCGGACAACGTGTTCGACTTTTCTCTCGGCAATCCGGATCTCGCCCCGCCTCCGGCGGTCAAGGCCGCGCTCGAAAAGATCGCATCCGGAGCCGACAGGCCATTCGCCCTGGGCTACATGCCAAACGCCGGCTATCCCGCCACGCGCGAGGCTCTCGCCCGCCTCGTCTCCCGCGAGCAGGGCGTGGAGACCCCGGCCGCGAACGTGGTCGCGACGGTCGGCGCGGCCGGCGGCCTGAACGTCCTCTTCCGCGCGATTCTCGCCGCCGGCGACGAGGTCGTGGTGCCTTCGCCGTATTTTGTCGAATACGGCTTCTACTGCGGCAACCACGGCGGCGTCCTCAGGCCCGTGCCGACGAAGCCGGGCGATTTCTCCCTCGACATCGGCGCGATAGAGGCCGCCGTCACGGAAAGGACGCGCGCCGTGATTGTCAACACGCCGAACAACCCGACGGGCCAGATCTATCCCGCGGAGGATCTGGCTGCGCTTGGCGAAGTCCTCGCGCGCAAGTCGGCGCAGTTCGGGCGCGTGATCTACCTTGTCTCCGACGAGCCCTACCGCCAGCTCAACTACACTGGCGAGCCAATTCCGTCGATGTTCGCGGCATACCGCCACACCGTCGTCGTCGGTTCATTCTCCAAGACCCTGTCCCTGGCCGGCGAGCGCGTCGGCTACCTCGCCGTAAACCCGGCCATCGAGGGAGCGGAGGAGCTTGTCGGCGGACTGGTCCTTGCCAACCGCATCCTCGGGTTCGTGAACGCGCCCGCCGTGGGGCAGCTCGTGCTGCAGGAGGCGTGGGACAGCGGAATCGACGCCGGTATCTACCGCCGCCGTCGCGACATGCTTGCCGATGGGCTTCGCGCCGCCGGCGTGGAGTTCTTCCTCCCGAAGGGCGCGTTCTACTTCTTCGTGAAGTCTCCGTGTCCCGACGAGCGGGATTTCGTCGAGGCGCTGCTGCGCGAGCGCATTCTGGCCGTGGCCGGTCGCGGATTCGGCCTCGCCGGGCATGTGAGGTTCGCCTTCTGCGTGGAGGACAGGACCATCCTCGGCGCTCGCGAGGGACTTGCGCGCGCCGTCGCGGCGGTGCGCGGCGCGTAGGGCGGCGGCATGGGGAATCCGGACGCTGCGCGCCGCGGCGCTGGCGGCGCGGTCGCGATGCTCCTCGCCACGGCGGCGATCTGGGGTTCCACATTTCTCGTCCAGAAGGACGGCGCCGCCCACGTCGGGCCGTTCGCCTTCACCTGCCTTCGCGGCTTTCTAGGCGCGGCTTTCCTCCGCGTGGTGCTGTGGGCGCGAGGCGCGCTCGGCGTCCCGCCGCCACATGCCGGCGATCCCGCGGCGCGGCGCGCCGCCGTCGTCGGCGGCGTGGCCTGCGGCGCGGCGCTGTGTCTGGCCTCGGCACTTCAGCAGCTTGGCGTGGCGGACACGACGCCCGGGACGTGCGCGTTCCTTACCGGGACCTACGTCCTGCTCGTTCCTCTCTGCGGTCTTTTCGTCGGCCGCCGCCCCGGCGCGGCGGTGTGGTGCGGCGCGGCGATCTGCGCGCTCGGACTTTTTTTCGTCTGCGTCGATCCGAACGCCGATTCCATGCGCATAGGCCGAGGAGAGGCGTTCACGCTCGCCTGCGCCGCGGGCTTCACTCTGCACATCCTCCTTGCGGAGCGCTATTCCCCTCGCGCGGACGTCATCGTGATGTGCGCCGTGCAGCTTTTGTCATCGGCCGTGTTCGCGCTCCCGTTCCTCGCGCTGCGGTCCGAGGCGGCCATGCTTTCGCCAGAGTCTCTGCGCGCCGCCGCCCCGGCGCTTCTGTGGGCGGGGGTGATGAGTTCGGGAGTGGCCTACACGATGCAGGTCGCGGCCCAGGGGCGGCTTTCGTCGCCGGTGGCGTCTCTGATCATGAGCCTGGAGGCGGTGTTCGCGCTGCTGTTCCAGTATGTGTTCATGCCCGACGCGGTCCAGACCCCGCGCCAGCTTCTCGGGTGCGCGCTTGTGTTCGCGGCGGTGGTCGGAGTCCAGATTTCCAGTTGCTCTCGGAACTAGTCGTCCCTGTGTCCCTGTGTCCCTGTGTCCCTGCGTCCCAGTGTCCCATGGACAGTCGAACTCCGATTGACCTTATGCCTCGCTAACGCTTCGTCGCACTGCGGCGCGGCCGGAGGCCGCACCCCCAGCGCCGCGGGCAGGATGCCCGCGCTCCCAGGCGTGGCCGGAGGGCGCACCCCCCAGCGCCGCGGGCAGGATGCCCGCGCTCCCAGGCGTGGCCGGAGGCCGCACCCCCAGCGTCGCGGGCTGAGTCCGCGCCCTACCACAAGCGGAACGCCCCACCATTGTTTTCACCCCCAACTTTTTTGCTTGACAAAGACGTCTGGACGTCTTATTGTCTGCTGCATGCATGTGAAAACCAGACGAAACGCCCCCGGTCAGGTTCGCGACGCGATACTGGCGGTGATGAACGAAACGGATCAGGCCCTTTCCGGAAGTCAGATTTATGATTTGGTTGTCCGTCGAATCGGAAAAGCTCCGAAGTCATCCGTTAGATCATATTTGCTTTTGAACACGCCGGAGAAATTCATCAGGACTGGTCGTGGGCTGTATCAATTGCGAGTGCGCGGACATGAGGAGGATTTGAGAAAATTTGTCCTGGACGACAACTCTTCCGTTCTTTTCGCCCGTGAGGAGGCAATTGCCTACGATGCCGATGCGGATTCCGAGTTCATGCCGTTCCGGTTCGGCAAAAGCGAACTATTCAATGCCGATTGTCTTGACTGGCTTTCACGACAGGAAGACTGTTCGATTCATGCCGTGGTGACAGACCCGCCGTATGGAATCCGGGAATACACTGACAAGGAATTGACAAAACTTCGGACTGGTTGTGGCGGAGTCTGGCGAATGCCTCCATCTTTCGACGGAAATCGGCGGTCCCCCTTGCCACGCTTTACCGTCCTCAACCAGATGTGGCTTGACGGACTTCGATTGTTTTTCGTCCGATGGGGAAGGGCCGTTCTTCCAAAACTCGTTCCTGGAGCAAACGTGGTAATGGCGTCAAATCCACTATTGGCTCCGATTGTTTCCGCAGCTCTGTCCGACGCCGGGCTTGAGCGTCGTGGCGAGCTTGTGCGTCTCACCATGACAATGCGGGGCGGTGACAGGCCGAAAAACGCCGAAGCGGAGTTCGGGGATGTCAGCGTCATGCCAAGGTCCATGTGGGAGCCATGGCTTTTGTTCAGGAAGCCGCTGGAGGGGCGGGTTCAAGACAATCTCCGGAAATGGGGCACCGGCGGGTTTCGGCGCATCGGGCCGGACAGACCTTTCGGGGACGTCATTAAATCTGCTCCCACTCACAAGGCGGAAAGGGCGTTGGCCAACCATCCAAGCCTGAAGCCGCAGTCCTTCCTTCGCCAGATTGTTCGGGCTGTCCTTCCTCTTGGCAGGGGGGTTGTTGTGGACACATTCGCGGGATCTGGTTCGACGCTTGCCGCTGCCGAAGCCATTGGATATGAAAGCAAAGGCGTGGAAAGGGACAGAGAGTATTGGGAACTTGCCTGTCGTGCGATTCCGCGTCTCAGTCGCATGACGGTCAGGAGCGACACCGCTGCGTCGCAGCTCAATGGTGGCGCTTCTGTGCCAACGTGTCGTTGCCGTTCCGCATCAAGGCGTTCTTCGGAACCAGATACAGCCACTTTGCCCTTAGTTTTTTGATTCCTGCAGCGTCAAGGGTCGCTGTTCTGGTTCCAAGTTCACCCCGAGGGTTTTTCCTGAAATCGTCTATTTCTACAGGGCCGAGATATACCTCGGTGAAAATCATTGGATTTCTCGCCCAAGCCGGTTCCGATTTCTGGTCGACGTCATAGACGAACACGCACATCGTTTGTGTTCGAGCGCCATGTGTGTCAACCTGCCCTCCGGATTTTTTCGTGGTCTTGATTTCAATGCCCTCGGTTCCGGCCTTGACCGCGTCATTGGCGTAGATGCCCTTTACAATCAGGTCCGGATGTCCGTTGAAGTATCGGTTTTCCGTTAACGTCTGGCTATGTGCCGCAATGCGAGTCGTCAACATGTCGGAAATGATTCCAGACATTGCCGCCGGCCTGAGCATGTCGTCCAACCGTGGAAGTCCACGCCTTAAAAGCGTTGTGTTGACATCAAAGAAGAAGTCGTAAACGTCCTGCATCGCCTCCTGGAATATGCTTGTCCGCAATTCGTAGGGAGGGAACCATGGATTCGGGTTGAAGTATTCTGGAACAACGAGATTGCGCTTGATTGAGATGTCCATTCGTTCTTTCCCATGTGAGACGGCGAGGTCAATGGTGTCCGAAACTGATGGAAAAATCAAGGGTTTTGGATTTTGGACAGTCTGTGAAGCAACGCAATCTAATGTGATTCCATTGACGCGGAGGACAAGGGGTTGGGTGGTGGGGTGGTGGGGCGAGCCGTCCTGGGAGCGCGGGCTTCCAGCCCGCGACCCGCGACGACGAGGGCGTCGTCGCCACATCGCTCCGCGGGCAGGATGCCCGCGCTCCCAGGCGCGGCCGGAGGGTGAAACCCCGGCGCCGCAAGTCATGGAATGGACTTTGTCCCCGGCCCGAAGACGACGGTTGTCACCGACCACGGACCCATGGGGAGCGGAACGGCGAGCCATTCGCCGCGCCATTTCACGTGGACGCGGGCTCGTGGCGGGCCTTCGCGGCCTTCGGCGCGACCGGAGCATCCGATCACGAGGACGTGGCCACCGTCCTGGTTTCGCCATAGCGTTGTGGCGGCACCGTCCCGGTCGCCGTCGGCGTGAAGAAGCCGGGCGCCGCGCTTCACGAACGGCCCGACATGGCGAAACACGCGGTAAAGTGCGCTGGGCGCGACGTCGCCGGCTTCCAGATCGACGGAAAGCAGGCCCGCGCACGTGTGCGGCCCCGTGAGAGGCTGGCCGTCGGGGGAGAGGCAGAGATTCCACGCCGTGAAAGACCGGCATCCGTTTTCGAAGGCGTCGAAAAGCCTGTCGCACCACCACCGCTCCGTGCGCTCTGGCGACACGATGGCCGGCCCCTGCTCCGTGTGGTAGAACGGAAGATCCGGATGCCTGCGGTGCAGCGCGCCCATGTCTTCGGCCCCTGGCTCGTAGGAGTGCCACGCAACGCCGCCGATGGAGGACAGCAGTGTCGGATCCTCAAGCGCGGCGCCAACGCGCTCGGCGTCGCTGTAGTTGTGATCCCAATACCAGACCTTCGTTCCGCACTTCGATTCGCGCAGGAGGCGGCAAAGGGAGATGGTTGCGCGGGACAGCTGCTCCATCGAATACGTGCATGTCGGATAGATGGGGCCGCCCCAGAACGGCTCGTTCTGGACATTCACCGCGCCGAGGTCAATGCCGCGCGCCCGGCAGGCCATGACGTATGCCAGCACATAGCGCGCCGCCGCTTCCTCGCAGCCGTCCTTCAGCGATCCGCCGGCGAGCGCGCCGTTCGTCTTCATCCACGCGGGGGGACTCCACGGCGCGGCGAACAGAAACATGTCCGGATTGGCGGCCATCGCCTCGCGGATCATTGGAAAGAGCCAGCGGTCGTCGCGCGCGGCGGAGAAGAGACGCATCTCGACGTCTCCGGGCACGTCGTCGTAAGTGTATAGCGCCGTCGAATAGTCGCTTGCGCCTATTGTGAGGCGCAGGGCCGAAACGCCGGCTCCGGCAGTCGGATCCGGGGAAAACACGGCGTCGAGCAGATTCCTGCGCCGCTCCGGCGAAAGTTGCGAGAGCAGCCACGCCGACGAGTCCGTCATCGCGACGCCGAGTCCGAGAAACGGCTGATCCGCCACGGCGGAATCGACGTCGATCGGAGCCTTGTCGCCATATCCGTGGGGAGTGAACGGGGTTGTGAAAATTTCGCGGAACGGGCGCTCCGCGGTTGTCTGCCAGACGCGGACTTCGATGTCGCCCTCGCCGGGGTAATACGTGCCTTTCATTTGCGCCCGGATCATACATCCAGCGGACACAACATTCAACAAGCCGCCCGCCCGTTCCGCGCGACCGCGCTTTTGGCCGTGACAAACAGCGCGGATTGCGGTATTATGCGCCCCCACGGCGCGCCACGCGCCGGAAAAACCGTCTTCCAGAACAAGTCGATTCCGTTCCGCAAATGAAAATTACATCATCAACGGCCCTTGCCGCTGCTCTCGCCGCCGCGGCCGTCCTCGCACCAGGCTGCCGCACGATCCACGGCAACCGCCCCGGCGCAACGCCTGTCGCGCCAGCCGACGAATCCCTTCCCGCCGCCGTCCCCGTGGCCGGCGCCGACGCGCCCGCCGTCGCGCCTGCGGCGGCGCCTGATGCGTCCGCCGTCGCCGCCGCGGACGCCCCCGCCCCCGTCCTCGCCGCCTCGCAGGTCGGCACTCCGGGCACATACAAGCAGTTCGTTCTTTCTGGCGAAGACGAATCGGATCGCTCCTACGCCGTTGAGGCCGGCGGTCTGCGCGGACAGACCGGCAGGCACGTGAGCGCCCCGCCGCCCGCCCGCGAACCGGATCCAAGGCCCGCCCCCGCCCCGGCCGGCTCCGGGTTCTACGTCGTCCAGAGCGGCGACATCCTCGGGCGCATCGCCCAGAGGCACGGCGTCTCGACCAAGGCCCTCGCCGACGCGAACGGGATCGCCGATCCCTCCAGGATCCGCATCGGCCAGAAGCTGAAGATTCCGCCTCGCGGAACGGGGCTCTCGCCCAAGCGCCAGCCCAAGGCCGCCCCGGCCCCGAAGGCCGTCGCCAAGGCGGGCGCCAAGGCCGCCGCGAAGGCGCTTCCGCCAAAGGCGGGCTGCACCACCTACGTGGTCCAGAGCGGCGAAATCCTCGGCCGCATCGCCCGCAAGTTCAACACGACCTCCGCGAAGCTCCAGGAGCTCAACGGGATTGCCGACCCGACGAAACTCCGCGCCGGCCAGACGATCTACGTCCCCGCGGCCGCCGGCGCCGCTTCCGCCCCGTCTCCCGCTCCGTCTCCGGCGAAGGTCCACGCCCCGGCGCCTGCCGTTGACGTGTCCGAGCCGGCGCTGCCGCCTCCTCCGGCCACCGACGGATCCTACTTCGCGGACTAATTCGTCCGCGCCCGCGCCCAAGCCATGTCAGTCGCCCTTCGCCCCGTTCTGCTCCGCCCCGTTTACAAGGACTACCTTTGGGGCGGAGGGCGCATTGCGCGCGTTTTCGGTCGCGCTGGCGCTCCCGAGCCCTGCGCCGAATCATGGGAGTGCAGCGCCCATCCGGACGGCATGTCCGTCGTGGACGGCGGCCCATTCGACGGCCGTGCCCTCGACTCGCTCTGCGAGGAGTTCGGGCGTGATCTTCTTGGCTCGTGGTGCGAAGACGGGCGCTTCCCCCTTCTGGTGAAGATCATCGACGCCTCGCAGCGCCTTTCGGTGCAGGTCCATCCAAACGAGGAGTCCGCCCCGCGTCTTGGCGGGGAGCCAAAGACGGAGGCGTGGTATTTCATTGACGCCGAGCCCGGGGCGTCCGTGTGCGCGGGGCTCAAGAGCGGCGTCGGGCCGCGCATTTTCGCCGACGCCCTGAAGGAGCGCCGCGTCCCGACGCTTCTTCGCTCCGTCGCGGCGGTGCCGGGGAAGGCGCTGTTCATTCCCGGCGGACTGGTCCACGCGATCGGCGAAGGCTGTTTCGTTCTGGAAGTCCAGCAAAGCTCGAACACGACATATCGCGTTTACGACTGGGACCGCGTCGGCCCCGACGGCAAGCCGCGCGAGCTGCACACCGAAAAGGCGGCGCGCGCGATCGACTGGAAGCTCGGCGCAGTCGATCTCTCGACCCCCGTCCCGATGCATGCCGTCGGCAGGGGCAATGTCAGGGATCGCATCGTCCACAGCGACTTCTTCACCATCGAGCGCTTCGTCCTTCGCGCTCCGGAACCGGTTGACACCTCGTCCGGCGGGACTTTCCGAATCCTGTTCGCCGCGGCCGGAAGCGTTTCCCTGTTCGCCGATGGCGACGAGGCGGGTGAGCCCATCCTGCGCCTCCCGTTTGGCCGGACGTGTCTAGTCCCCGCCTGCGCGCGGGGAATCAGCGTCGTGCCTGACGATGCCGATGTCGGCGCGACGATCCTCGCGGCGGGGCTGTAGCCATGGCTTCGCGTCGTCGCGACTCCGGTTTCACCGAGATCGAGTTTCTGCTCTGCGCGCTTTTCGTGGCGGCGGCCACCTTCGCCGTGGTTCCGGATGTGGTGCGCATCCGTGAGGAGCTGCCCGTGGAGCGCGCCGCGTGGGCGCTTCGCCGCTGCGACTCAATCGCGCGCGCGCTGTGCCGCGAGGGCGTGATCGAAACCACGCACGAGGCGACGCTCCAGCTGGTCGAGGACGCGCTTCCCCGGCTTGAACAGCCGCCTCTGGGGTGGCCGCGGGGAACGGATCTTTCAACGCTGGAGTTCCACGACGACAGGGGAACGTCCGTGGAACTCCTGATGCCGGACGGCTCCCGCCGCCGGGTCAGTTCACGCGACGTTCCCGAAACCTGCATCCGCTGACGAGGCGCAACCATGTCGCGCCGCCCGCCAGCGCTTCCCTCCCCGGAGCTGCTTTCGCGGCGCCCCTGGGGTTCGTCTGCCCTCGGCGCCGCCGTGCGCTGCGATCCGCTGGTCGTCGCGCTCTCCGGCGGCGCGGACTCCACGGCGCTTCTTTGCGCTCTGGTTCGTCTTCGCGCCTGGCTCTGGCGCGGACGCGGCGCGCCATTTCTCGCGGCGGCGCATTTCAACCACTGCATCAGAGGCGCCGAGTCGGACGCCGACGAGGCCGCCGCGCGCGCCCTGTGCGACCGTCTCGGAGTGCCGCTCCACATCGGGCGGGCCGACGTTCCGAAGGAGGCTGCCGGCACCGGCGAATCTCTCGAAATGGCCGCGCGACGGCTGAGGCGCGGCTTTCTGTCCGACGTCGCCGCGCGCACCGGCGCCGCGGCGATCGCCACTGGACACACCGCCGACGACCAGGCCGAACTGTTCTTTCTGCGTCTCAAGCGCGGCTCGTCACTGCGCGGACTTTCCGCGATGCGCTTCGTGACTCCGGGCGCGGACGGCGGTGCGGACGCGGATTTTCTGAAGCCGCTCCTAAGGCTCCGTCACGGCGATCTCGTCTCCTGGCTTCAATCCGAAGGCATTCCGTGGCGCGAGGACTCCTCCAACTCTGATCCCGACGCCGCGGACCGGAACCGCATACGGCATGTTCTTGTGCCGGCCGCCATTGAAGCGCTTGGCCCGGCGTTTCACGAGACGCTCGGCCGAACGCTCGACCTGCTGCGCGACGACGCGGATCTGCTCGATTTCCTCGCGGCCTCGTCTCCGATGCCGACTGGAGCGACAGGCGCGGTTGACGCGGTTGGCGCGACCTGCCCGGCCGGCGCGTCCTGCCGCGCCATCCCGCTTCCGCTCGCCCGCCGCGCCGCTGCCGCCGCGCTATACGCCTCGCCCGGAGTCGATCCGGAAAAAGTGACGCTTCAGGCCGTCGAGGAAAAGGCCGCCGCCGTTCGCGCCGCCGCCCTTCCGCCGCAGCCGCGCATCGGGATTTTCGGAGGTTCGTTCGATCCCGTCCATCGCGGCCACATCGCGCTGGCGCGCGCCGCGCTGGACGAGGCTGGCCTCGACATGATTCTCTTCGTCCCCGCCGCCACGTCTCCGTTCAAGACGTTGCGTCGGACCGCCCCGGCCGCGGACAGAATCGAAATGCTCAGGCGCGCCATTGCCGGGGAGCCGCGCTTCGCGATAGACGACACCGACATCCGGCGGGGCGGCGTTTCATACACCTTCGATCTCGTCAAGGCGCTGCGCCGGGCGGGGCCGCCGGACGCCCGGTGGTTTTTTCTCCTGGGCGCCGATTCGCTCGTGAGCCTTCATTCCTGGCACCGCGCCGACGAACTTGTCCGCCTCTGCAGATTCGTTGCCTTCGGACGCCCGGGCACGGAAGTCGATTCCGCCGCCCTCGGCTTCGCCCCCGAGATTTCGGCAAGGCTGGCGCGCGACTTCCACCCATCCCTGAGGCAGCCGGTTTCTTCCACGGAGGCGCGGATTCTTCTGGCCGCCGGACGCGGCGACGAAGCCCCGGTGCCACCGGAGGTCGCCGAATACGCGATCTCGCGCCACCTGTATTCAACCGACTCGGCCGCTCCAGATGCGGCTGGAAAGGCTCCTGCGACATGACTGTCTGCGTCAGCGAATGCCTTCTTGGCCGACCGTGCCGATGGAAGGGGGACTCCCGCCCAGCGGATCTCTCCGCCATGCCCGCCGACGCGCGGATCGTGCCATTCTGCCCCGAATGCGCGGCCGGGATGGGCGTTCCGCGTCCGCCAATAGAACTTGTCGAAGACCCGTCGGGCGGAGAGCCGCGCGTCATGCGCGTGGATCGCACCGCCGACGTCACGGATTCTCTGCTCGGCGCCTGCCGCGCGCAGATCGCGCGCCTGCGCGCCATGGGCGGCGCGGACGCATTCGTCCTCAA
Source organism: Verrucomicrobia bacterium UBA6982 (assembly GCA_002448475.1). GTDB lineage: Bacteria > Verrucomicrobiota > Kiritimatiellia > RFP12 > UBA3636 > UBA3636. The sequence continues at coordinate 106,276 of DJYI01000121.1, read as the reverse complement.
GGCTCGCTCGCCAAGCTGCGGTCTCGCTTCGCCTCTGCATCGGGTCGGCGGCGGTGAAACCGGCGACCTGGTTCCGGGAATCTGGGCTCGCGCCGCGAGAGCCGCCTTTCCCGACGCGCAGATTGTCGATGAGGAGGCTTTCGCGAAAGGCGGATTTTCAGCCAATGACGCGCCGCGCGCGAAACGCGCCGGGCGCACCATGGTTCGCTACGCCGCCCGTCGCATCGCGCAGCTAGTGCCGACACTGCTTGGCGTCACGCTTCTCACGTTCGTCCTGTTCAACGTGATCGGAGGCTCGCCCGCCGCCCAGGTGCTTGGAAAGAACGCCACGGCCGAGCAAATAGCAGAATACGACCACGCCCACGGATGGGACCGCCCCTTGCTTGTGCAATACGTCTCCTATCTTGGCGACCTGTGCCGTGGAGATCTGGGCGAATCCCTGCAATACCGGCAACCGGTCGCGGAAGTCCTCGGTCGCGGAGTCTGGGTTTCGCTCGGACTCACCGTGCCGATCCTCGTCGCGGGCACGGCGGTTGCGCTCACGCTCGGCCTCCTGTGCGCGGCGTTCGCCAACAAATGGCCGGATCGGGCGATGCTGGCCGCGACCACGGCCCTCATGAGCGTGAACTACGTCATCTGGGTTTCGGCCGGACAGTATCTGCTTGCCTACAGGTGGAAGCTGTTTCCAGTGTGGGGTTTCGAGAACTGGACGTATCTGCTGCTGCCGATCATCGTCGGAACGGTGAGCGGACTCGGCTCCGACGTGCGGTTCTACCGGACTGTCATCCTCGACGAAATCCGCAAGCCATACGTCCGCACCGCCGTCGCGAAGGGGCTTTCGCCGGCGCGCGTCCTGTTCGGGCACGTTCTGAGATGCAGCCTCGTGCCGGTCGTCACCAACGCTAGCCTCGCCGTGCCGTTCCTCTTCACGGGCAGCATTTTGCTTGAGAGTTTCTTCGGCCTGCCAGGTCTCGGCGGAGTGGGCCTGGACGCGGTGTATGCCGCGGACTACGCCACAGTCCGCGCCGTCGTTCTCGTCTCAGCCGCGCTCTACCAGATTTCAAACCTTCTGGCCGACCTGCTAAACGCCGCGCTCGACCCCCGCGCGAGAATCTGAACGGACCGGGGCGTTCATCCCGGCCCCGCGCGTTTCGCCGGCGGTCGCTCCGCTGATTGGCGTTTTGTGGTAGTATCCGGCCCGATCCTGAATTTGCATAAAATCCCAACGAAAGACAATGGAAAGAGAATCCGCCATGGAAAATTCCGAACACAAGTGCGACGGCAATTGCGGGCACTGCGCGCACGCCGCAGAAGAGCAGGACCGCGAACTCTGCCTGCTGCGCAGGAACCTCTCGGGAGTTGGCAACGCGGTGGTTGTCCTTTCCGGCAAGGGCGGAGTCGGCAAGAGCACCGTCGCCGTGAATCTCGCAGCGTCGTTCGCCCGCGCCGGAAAGCGGGTCGGACTGCTCGACGTTGACGTCCACGGCCCCTCCGCCGTGGAAATGCTCGGCCTGCGCGGCGCATCTCTGGAGGCGACGGAGGACGGGCGCATCATTCCGGCCAGGACTCCTTCCGGAATCCTGGTGGCGAGCGTAGGCCTCGCGGTGCCGGACGCCGACGCGGCGATCGTCTGGCGCGGTCCGATGAAGCTCGGCGTGATCCGCCAGTTTCTGGCGCAGACGGAATGGGGCGAGCTGGACTGGCTCGTGATTGACGCTCCTCCGGGAACCGGCGACGAGCCGCTGACCGTATGCCAGGATCTTCCCGACCCGCTCGGAGCGGTCGTCGTGACCACCCCGCAGCGCGTGGCTGCGGCCGACGTGACTCGCTCGCTTTCGTTCTGCGACCAGTTGGCCTTCCCGGTTCTCGGCATCGTCGAAAACATGTCCGGATTCGTCTGCCCCCACTGTGGCAGGCGCGTGGATGTGTTTCCCGGCGGCGCCGCCGCCGACCTCGCATCGAAGTTCGACGTCCCCGTCCTCGGCCGCATTCCGCTCGACCCGCGCGTGTGCGTTTCGGGAGATGCGGGAGTTCCCATCGCCGGCGCCGGCGACGCCGGGCAGTCCCCGGTTGCGGCGGCGTTCGCGGAAATCGCCGCCGCGCTTGAACGCGAGGCCGGCGAGAAGGCCGCGCGCGAAGCGGCGGCCGGCGCGAACACACAAGAGACTTCGGAAGCGCGCCAATGAGCACCGCCGGTAGCGACATTCCCGCCGCCGGTCCGGCGGTCGCGGCGGAGCCGTCCCCGGGGCGCGCGGCCCCGGCCGGCCGTCTGCTCGCCATCGACGCAATGCCGCTGCTCTACCGCGGTCATTTCGCGCTGCTGCGCCGCCCGCGCCTCACGTCGCGTGGATTCAATGCGTCAGCGCTTTTCGTCTATGCCGGAATCGTCCGCGATCTTCTCGCCAATTCCGGAGCGACCCACGTCGCGCTCGCGATGGACTCCGGGCCGACGTTCCGGCACGAGCGCTACCCGGAATACAAGGCGCAGCGCGACAAGCTGCCGGAGGACATCGCCGCCTCGATCGGGCCGGCCGAGGCGTTCGCCGCCGCGATGCGCATTCCGTTCCTTCGCGCGCCGGGCTACGAGGCGGACGACATCCTCGGTTCGCTCGCGGCGGCGGCGGAGCGCGCCGGGCTTGAAACGTGGATCGTCTCTCCAGACAAGGACATGGCGCAGCTGGTCGGACCCAACGTGAAACTTTGCCGCCCGTCGCACGCGCCAGGAGAAAAGGACGAACTATACGACGAGGCCCGCGTCTGCGCGGAATGGGGGCTTTCCTCCCCCGCGCAGATGGTGGATCTTCTCGGCATGGCGGGCGATTCCTCCGACAACATTCCCGGCTTCCCCGGCATCGGCCCCAAGACCGCCGGCGAACTTCTCGCACGGTTCGGCTCGATGGAGGGCGTCATAGCCCACGCCTCAGAAATCAAGGGGAAGACCGGCGAACGGGTGGCCGCCAACGCGGAAATCGGAAGACTCTCGCGCTGGCTCGCCGAGATTCGCCGCGACGCGCCGCTCCCATGCGCGTTGGACGATCTGCGCGTGCGGGAGCCGGATCTGGCGGCGCTTGAGGCGTTCTGCCGCGAATTCGAGTTCTCCGCGCTTGCCCGCAAATTCAATATCGACATCGGAGAAAAACTGTCCGACTCGTCTCCGGCCGCATCGGTCGCTCCGGCCGCTCCGGCCGCGGCCGTCGGCGCGCCGCAGCCTCTCGCGACTGCGGCGACAACGCCCCACTCCTACCGCGTCGCGGCTACGGAGGACGACCTCGCGCTCCTGGTCGCGGAACTTGAGGCCGCTTCCGAGTTCGCGTTCGACACGGAAACGACGGGCCTCAATCCGTTGTCGGACCGAGCCGTAGGCATTTCGTTCAGCACCGCCCCGGGCACTGGCTGGTATGTCCCGCTCGCGCCGATCGGCGCCGGCGACGCAAGTCTTGGCGGGCCCATTGAGTTCGGAAAGGGCTCGGCGGACGCCATGCCGGGAGGGGGAGGACGCAATGGCGAGCCGACCCGAGCCCCGGAGCAGGGCGACCTGTTCGCGTTTTTCGCCTCGGACGGCGAAGGCGCGGCCTCCGCGGCGTCGCCTGTCGCGGATTCCGTCCAGACGCCTGCTTCCGGCCAGGCGGCGGCCCCGGCGGGTCTGCCCGCCGAAAAGGTCGCCGCAGCCCTGCGTCCGGTTTTTTCCGATCCGGCGAAAATCAAGCGCGGACACAACGCGAAGTTCGACATCCACGTTCTGCGCGGCATCGGCATAGACGTGGCGCCTCCCGTGGCGGACTCCATGCTGGCGCATTACGTCATAGACCCGACACGCCGCCACGGCATGGACGCCGTGTCCCGCGAATTGCTGCACTACGATCCGATTCCTATCGAAGCGCTCATAGGCCAGCGCGGCAGGGACCAGCGGACAATGGCCGACGTGCCGCTCGCCGAAGTCGCCGAATATGCCGCGGAAGACGCCGACGTGACGCTGCGCCTGCATCGGGCGCTGGAGCCGACGGTTCGCGAAACAGGAGCCTGGCGAGCGTATTCCGAGGCCGAGAACCCGCTCGTGCGCGTCCTCGCCGACATGGAGGAGACCGGCATCCGGATCGACGTGCCCGCGCTGAAGCAATACGGGCTGCGGCTTGGAGAGGAGATTTCCGAAATCGTCGGAAAAATCCACTCTCTGGCCGGAGTTCCATTCAACATCGACTCGCCGCAGCAGCTTGGCGGCGTGCTCTTCGGAACGCTCGGACTGCACAGCGCGGCGAAGACCTCCACCGGTCAGCAGTCAACTTCCGAGGAAGTCCTACAGGGGCTATCCGCCGCGCATCCCATAGTCCCGCTTGTCCTGGAATACCGCGCGCTGTCGAAGCTCAAGTCCACCTACGTTGACAAGCTCCCTCGGCGCATCGATCCGCGCGACGGGCGTGTCCACACCACGTTCCAGCAGGCGGTCGCGGAAACCGGACGGCTTTCCTCCGACAATCCGAACCTTCAGAACATCCCCATTCGCACCGAGCGCGGCAAGCCCATCCGGGCCTCGTTCGTGTCGCGCGCGGAGGACTGGCGGCTTGTTTCCGCCGACTACTCCCAGATCGAGCTTCGCGTCGTGGCTGCGCTTTCCGGCGACGAGGGGCTGATGGAGGCGTTTCGCGCCGGAGAGGACATCCATGCCGCGACTGCGGCCCGCGTTTACGGCATTCCCGTCGAGGAGGTAACGCGCGAGCAGCGCTCGCACTGCAAGCAGGTTTCGTTCGGAATCGTTTACGGCATAAGCGCCTTCGGGCTGGCTCAGCGCCTTGGCATGGACCGCGCCCGCGCCCAGGCCCTTATCGCGTCTTATTTCGAGATGTTCCCGGGCGTCAGGGCGTTCACCGAAAAGGCGGTTGCCGATGCGCGGCGCCGCGGATACGCGACCACCATTCTCGGCCGCCGCCGCCCGCTTCCGGACCTGTCCTCGCGCAACGCGACCATCCGCGCCGCCGCCGAGCGCGTTGCCGTGAACACTCCAGTGCAGGGAACGGCCGCCGATCTTGTGAAGCTCGCCATGGTCCGCGTCGCGAACGCCCTGCGCGAACGCGGGCTGTCCTCGAAGCTCGTGCTTCAGGTCCACGACGAACTTGTGCTCGACTGCCCCGAGAAGGAGGTGGCCGAGGTCTCCTCGCTCGTGCGCGAGGCGATGGAGGGGGCCATGCCGCTGGCCGTCCCGCTCAAGGCGGACGTCGGAGTCGGGCGCAACTGGCTCGAAGCGCACTAGCCGCCGGAATCGCCGACACTACCTGAAGGCGGCTGCGGAAAAACGAGGCGTCCGGCGCGCAAAACGCGCCGGACGCCATTGCGGTCGAATCTTCGCCAGGAAGATTCGAGCGGCCTACTTGACCTTCTTGTAGCCGTAAACCGCGCTGTCGCCGAGTTCCTCCTCGATGCGGAGCAGCTGGTTGTATTTGGCCATGCGGTCGGTGCGGGACGCGGAACCGGTCTTGATCTGGCCGGCGTTCGTGGCGACCGCGATGTCCGCGATCGTGGCGTCCTCGGTCTCGCCCGAGCGGTGGGACGTGACGGTCGTGTAGCCGGCGCGGTGTGCCATCTCGATGGCCTCCAGCGTCTCCGTGAGGGAGCCGATCTGGTTGACCTTGATGAGGAT
>DJYI01000121.1:59365-100526 GCA_002448475.1 Verrucomicrobia bacterium UBA6982 | reverse complement strand
ACGAACAGGTCGTCGCCGACGAGCTGGCACTTGTCGCCGATCTCCTTCGTGAGCGCGACCCAGCCGTCCCAGTCGCCTTCCGCCATGCCGTCCTCGATGGAGTCGATCGGATACTTGGCAACGAGGCCCTTGAGGTATTCGACCTGCTCGGCGGAGGTGCGCTTGGCTCCCTTGGCGCCTTCCTTCCAGGTGTAGTCGTAAACGCCGCCCTTCTTGCCCTTGCCGGCCTTGTAGAATTCGGAGGAGGCGCAGTCCATGGCGATCGTCACGTCCTTGCCGGGCTTGTAGCCGGCCTCCTTGATGGCCTTGATGATGCAGTCCAGCGCGTCCTCGATCGAGTCGAGATTCGGGGCGAAGCCGCCCTCGTCGCCGACGGCGGTCGAAAGGCCGCGCGCCTTGAGCACCTTCTTGAGGTTGTGGAACACCTCGGTGCCCATGCGGATGCCCTCGCGGAAGTTCGGGGCGCCGACGGGGCGGATCATGAACTCCTGGAATGCGATCGGGGCGTCCGAGTGCGCGCCGCCGTTGATGATATTCATCATCGGCACGGGAAGCGTGTAGGTGTTCACGCCGCCGATGTAGCGGTAAAGCGGCAGACCGAGGCTCTGGGCGGCGGCCTTGGCGACGGCGAGGGAGACGCCGAGGATCGCGTTGGCACCGAGCTTGCTCTTGGTGGGGGTGCCGTCAAGCGCCAGCATCTTGTAGTCGATTCCACGCTGGTCGCAGGCGCACATGCCGACGATGTTCGGGGCGATGACCTTGTTGACGTTTTCGACCGCCTTGAGGACGCCCTTGCCGAGGTAGCGGCCCTTGTCGCCGTCGCGCAGTTCGAGAGCCTCGTTGACGCCGGTGGAGGCCCCGGAGGGAACGGCGGCGCGTCCGATGGTGCCGTCAGCGAGGGTGACGTCGACTTCTACCGTGGGGTTGCCGCGGGAGTCGAGAATTTCCCGGGCGTGGATGTCGGTGATTTCCATGTTGTTTTGTTTTGTTTGTGGCTGTTTGGGGCGACCGAGCGCCCTCGTTCAAAGCGGGGCGGGAGAATACCGCCCCGCCGCGTCTAAGTCAAATCACAGCGAACGCCGCAACTGGCCTTCGGCGAGCGAACGCAGAATATCGCGGGCGACGGAGGGTTCAAATCCGTCCAGCGCCGCAACCGCCTCCGTCGTCGCCGCCCGCGCCGCCGCGCGCGCCTTGTCCCGCGAGGCTACGCGCAGGATGGAGAGCTCGCCGGCCTTCGCCGGATCTTCGGCGTCGAGCAGGTCGTCCACGATCTGGAACGCCAGCCCGAACGCCGCGCCGTATCGGCGGGCGGCGGCCACGCCGCGTTCTGGCGCGCCGGCGCAGATCGCGCCGGTCTCGCAGGCGCAGACTATCAGCGCCGCCGTCTTGCGCTCGTGCACGTAGCGCACGCGCGCCGCGTCGTGCGGCGGCGCGCTCGTCACGTCGATCCACTGCCCGCCGACCACGCCGGACGGACCGGCCGCCAGAGCCAGCGCCTCGGCGCATCCTGGCGGCGCCATGAGCGCGAGACGAAACGCCGCGGCCTGCAGCGCGTCTCCCACCAGCACGGCCTGCGCTTCGCCGTATTTGGCGTGCACCGACGGGCGGCCGCGCCGGAGCGCGTCGTCGTCCATGCACTTCAGGTCGTCGTGCACGAGCGTGTAGTTGTGCAGGACTTCCACCGCGAGGGCCGCCGGCAACGCCGGCTCCGCCCTTCCGCAAAGCGCCTCGCATGTCGCGAGGCAGAGAACGGGGCGCAGCCGCTTTCCGCCGCCGAGAATCGCGTATCGCAGCGGCTCTGCGAGGGATGGCGGGATCCCATCGTCCGGCACGGGGCCGCCGGGCGCGAAGAGCTTCGCGAGTTCGCTTTCGGCGAACTCGCGAAGCCGCTCTGCGCCTTCGGCGACGAAGTCTGGCATCAGGCCTTCTTTCCCTTCTTCTGGCCGATGGCCTTCAGGAGATCGTTGAACCACTTCTGGTCCGTGTCGAATGGCTTGCCGCCCTTGATGCGCTCGAATTCGCACGCGCGAAGCTTGTCGCCGGCGTTTTCGTCCTGTCCGACGACTCCGCCCTTCGCGGTCGGATCCAGCGCCACTTTCACTGCGACCTTGGCGCAGGCCTTGATGAGCTTCACGTCGTCCTTGTTCGACGCGGCCGCGCGGCTGAAGTAGCCGGACTTCTGGACCAACGTCTTTTCGGCTCCGAGCAGTTCGGCGAACTGCTTGGCGAACCACGCGCCCGGGTTTATCTTGTCCAGCCGCGGATGGCCGAAGGCGTCGCGCACGATCTCCTCGCCGCGCGCCTCCATCTCCTTGATGATCGTGGAGACGCCGGCTCCCTCCGAGACGAAGATGTTGACGTTGTCGTGCTTGTCCATCTCGGCGCGCAGGCGCTTGGCTTCGGCCTTGACGTCGAAGGCGAGTTCGGGAATGTAAACGCCGTGAACCTCGTAGTTCTCGCGGGCGAGGCCGAGTTCGGGGATGAACTTCTTGGAGTCGAGGAGCTTGCGGTATGCGGCGGCCGTGGCCGCGGTCAGGTATCCGCAGTTGCGCCCCATCACCTCGTGGACGATCAGCATGCGCGGGTTGGCGCTCTGCTCGCCGACGACGTTGGCGAAGAACCGCGCGCCCTGTTCGGCGGCGGTCCAGGCCCCAAGGGACTGCCTGATCGGGTAAACGTCGTTGTCGATCGTCTTTGGCATTCCGACGACCTTGAGCGCGTAGCCGTTCTGCGCAAGATACGCGGCGAGATCCGCGGCTGCGGTGTTCGTGTCGTCGCCGCCAATGGTGTGCAGGACGTCCACGCCGTCCTTGACGAGTTGCTCGGCCGCGACTTTCTGCGGGTCCTGGCCCTCCTTCACGAGTCCGCGCTTCACGCAGTCCTTCACGTTCGTGAGCTTCACGCGGGAGTTGCCGATGGGGGAGCCGCCGAACGTGTAGAGCGCGGCGATGTTCTTGCGAACCGCCGGAGTCACTTTGACCGACTTGCCTTCAAGCAGCCCCTTGTAGCCGGAGACGTAGCAGATGATCTGGATCTTGGGATCTGCCTTTGTGTATTCCTCGACGAGCGCGGCTATTGCCGTGGAGAGGCATGGGGCGAGTCCCCCGGCCGTCAGTATCGCAACCTTGCGGACTTTTTTCGTTTTCATGGTTTGGTGCCTTGGTGTTTGGGAAGGGCGCGCTCTTCCGGCGCGCCGCATGGATGCTCTTAAGTCTTGGTGTCTTGACTAAATCGAGGAAAGCCTTTTTCTGACGATCGAGATCGTGTCGCGCAGCGAAAGGTCGAATGTGGCCCCTGCGGCCGCCTTGTGCCCGCCGCCGCCCCATTCGGCGCAGATGGCGGCCACGTCGGTTCCGCCCCTGCTGCGGAGACTTGCAAAGGAGCGTCCGTCTGGCGTGACTTTCCTCACGAAGGCTGCTACTTCCACTCCGCGCACGGAGCGGGCGATGTCCACGAACGTCTCCGAGTCCGCGGAGTCGCATCCCTCCGCGGCGTAGTCCTCGGGGGACAGGACGCCCATCGCCGCGCGACCGCCGGCAAGCGTCTCCAGCGATGAAATGAACCGGTTTTCGAGGCGAAGGCGGTTCAGCGGCACGTTGCCGTAGATGTCGTCGGCAAGTCTGGATGTGCGAACTCCGCGCCCGACAAGCCATGCCGCGGCCTGCATCGTTGCCGGCGAGACCGAATCGTAAACGAACCGCCCGGTGTCGGTGGCTACGCCGACCCACAGCGCCTCCGCCGCCTGGACATCGACGGGAAGCCCGGCGGCGAGAAGGACGCGCAGCGTGATTTCGGATGCGGAGCCGGCGTCAGGCTCCACAAGAGTTCTGACGGCGCCGGGAAAGCCGGCGTCGAGCTTCTCGTGGTGGTCGATGCAGAGCACCGGCATAAGCGAGGCGATCGGACGAACGCAGTCGCGCAGACGCGACGGCGTTCCGCAATCGACCACGAGCAGAGTGTCGTCCGGTCGCCGCTCGAAGGCGTCCGGCTCGACGGAAAGGCTTTCGGCGCCGAGGGCGGCGTAGATGTCGGAAATCGGGTAAAGTCCAAGACAGACGGACTCGCGCCCGGCGGCGCGCAGCGCGCGGCAGATCGCCGAAGCGGCGCCAACGGCGTCGCCGTCGGGTCGCACGTGCGACGCCACGACCACGCGCCCCGGCGCCGCGAGAATCGCGCGCGCCATCTCGCGCTCTTCCGCGGAGCATCCAGGCGCAGGAACGTCTGCGGACGCATCAGGACCGCGCCATGCGGCCTGGCTCTCCTGCGCCGGAAACTGTCGACCGTTCTGAACGACTGCGTTTGACATGGGCGCGGAGTCTATCAGAGAACCCGCCGGACCGCAATGCGACCCGCTACCAGGGACCGCTGAAAGGTTGTTGGCTTTGTCGATCGTCGAGTTAGTCGATCGTCGATGGAATTGATTTTCGACCAAACCGACCAAGCCGACTAAATCGACCAAGCCGATCATGCGATTGGCTTTGTCGATCGTCGATTTGGTCGGTCGTCGATGGAATTGATTTTCGACCAAACCGACCAAGCCGACTAAATCGACCAAGCCGATCATGTGATTGGCTTGGTCGATCGTCGAGTTGGTCGGTCGTCGACCAAATCGACCAAACCGACCAAGCCGACTAAATCGACCAAGCCGATCGCACCGCATCCGTGGATGGCGCGCGATCACGGCCTGGGCGGGCCGCGCGGCGCGCGGCCCCTGCCGGAGGGATGGAGCCATGCGCGGCGTCGGGGGAAAGGATAGCAGACGCCGCGCGCGGGCGCAAGCAACGATGGGCAGTTCACAGGCAGTTACGCGCGCGCCACCCAGGCCGCTCTGTTCTCGCCCGGCTTCCGCGGGAACACGCGGCATGCGGACCTCAGTGGGAATCAGGCGTTTTTCGCGATTCCCATGAAGCGGGCGATGGCGTCCTCGACGAGGACGAGGAGCCGCGCGCGGATGGGAAGTCCCTGCCGCCAGATGCAGTGCCCGCCCCAGTTTGGCTCGTCGTTCGTCGAATACTGCCGGAGCGTGACGTCGCCGCCCGCGGCCTGGCAGGCGCGATGGAAGTTCGCGGCGCTCTCGAACGGCACGATGGAGTCCTCCAGGGCGTGGGTCAGCAGGATGCGCGGGATGCCCGGCTTCGCGAACGGCATGATGCTCATCGAGTCGAAGTCGGCCCGGGACGGCTCGCGCCCGCCGAAGAGCGTCGTGTAGCGTGCGGGGTGCGCCTTGGCGTCGGGAATCGGGTCCGCGATCCCGGAGACGGAAATCGCGCCGGCCACGCGCTCGGCGGGGAGCGTGAGCCCCGTCCACAGCGCGAGATGCCCCCCGGAGGAGGCGCCGATGGTCCAGATTTTCGACGGTGCCACGCCGTGCGCGGCCAGCCCGCCGCCCAGGAGGAACTCGGCGGCCTTCAGGCTGTCGTCGCCGCACGCCGGCCAGGGATGCTCCTTGCCGGCGAGACGGTAGTCGATCGAAAAGACCGCGCAGCCGTTCTCCACGAGAAACTGCGAAATGCCGGCGGCGTCATGGCGGGACATCGCCGACCAGCCACCGCCGTGGATGTTCAGCACGACGGGCGTGTCGGCGGACATCGCCGCCGGCAGGAAAAGATCGCCGACCTGCATTTCTTCCGGCCCGTAGGGAATGTAGGTCTTTGTTTCTGACATGGTCATTTTGTTTCTCCGATGATGATTGAAAGAAGGTTGCGCCCGTCGCGCAGTTTCGCCCACGGGACGAAGCCGTCCGCCAGCGGTTCGCCGTTGAGCGAGAACCGCGCCGTCGAACCGGATCCCGTCATCTCCACGTCGAGCGTCGCTCCGCGCGGCGAAAGGCCGCGCACCGCGAACGGGATGCCGTCGTTCATCGGATGGAGGCGGAGACCGTCCGGATCGACGCGCAGGCCGAGCCACAGCTCCAGGGCGTCGGAAAGCCATCCCTTCGCGGCGAAGAACTGCTTGTTGCCGAGTTCGTCGGAACAGTCCGACGGATCGGCGTTCAGGACATCGACGGTCTGCCCTTCGGGATACGTCAGCACGGCCCCGTGCGATCCGACGACGCGCCGGAAAAGCGCAAGCGCCCCGACGCGCCCGGCCATGTTCTCCATGCACCAGAACGAACGGTCCTGCACGGGATAGTAGGCGCCGTATTGGTTGCCGTCGGCGCGGCGGACGGACGAATCGACGGCATACATCGCCAGTCTCTCGCCGACGAGGAAATGGCGCTCCATGAATTCGGCGATGGCCCCGGCCGACGCCGCATCCGGCATGTGCCTGTGGAAATTGCGGGCGAAGCGCGAGACGTGGTAGAAGCCGTGCAGCGGGCGGAAGGGGCGCGGCCGCCGCGCGGCGGAGTCCCACGAGTCGCACCAGTATCCGGCGGCGCCGTCCCAGAACTTCGCGACGATCTCGCGCGCCGCCGCGTCCACGCCGGGGTCCTCCCCGGAGAGTTCGCGCCAGGCGCAAAGCCCCTGCCACCAGACGGAGCAGTTGGAGAGGCAGAAGTCGTCCTTTTCCTGTTCGAGCGGATAGCGGTTGTCCGGGATCCAGCCCTGCCCGCGTGGAAGCAGGTCGCCAGCGCGGAGCGAGGCGCGGTTGCGCTCGACGAGCGAGCGCGCGAAGTCCATGCACTGCGCCTTGAACGCCATGTCGCCCGTTGCGGCGACGTAGTCGGCGAGAAGGATCAGCCAGAACGAGGAATTGACCGCGTCGAAGCAGACTTCGTCCGGCATCGAGAGATTCGCCTCCTTGCAGGAGAAATCCGTCGCGTAGGCGTGCTGGATGGCGCCCCCGGGTCCGGCGGCGTCGCGGAAGAAGGCGAGCATCCGGCGGACTTCGGCGGCGCGGCCCGCGACTGCGAGCGCCCCGGAGTGGACAAGCGCGTCCCATCCCCACACCCAGTAGGTCGGCGAGGCCCGGAAGGCGCCGATGCCGTCCACCTCCAGCGCGGCGGCGAGCGCCGGCACGAATCCGAGATGCCCGTCCGCAAACGCATCGCCCGTCTCGAAGCGCACGTCGCCGGAGCGCCGCGCCTCGTAGTTCGCGAACACGCGATCCACTCGCGCCGAGGTGAGCTCCTCGTCTTCGGACGGGTCGAAGACCCACCAGAAGAGGTGAGTGGGATTGTCCACAGTTGACAATTGTTCACAAAGGTCGAAGCGGAAATTCTGCGTATGGTCCGGGGAGCGCGGGAAGGCGCGGGGATCGACGAGGGAATTGTCCGGAAAGACGACCGGCCGGCTGGAGCCGATCTCCATCCGCACGACGGCGCCGCCGTCGAACCGCGCCTCGGCGGCGAGGCGTGGCGAGCTCTCCTGGCGATCCTCGATCCGCCACTTCGCGCCGTGCCGCATTCCGGGATTCATCTGCACGAGGCGGCAGCGAACCTCCATGCCATGCGGGTTTTCGAGCACCGTCACGCGGCGGAACAGGACGTTCCGGTCAAGCACCAGCTCGTGGCGCAGCCTCACCCCGTCGATCGTGCATTCGCTGCGGTAGCCGAACGGATAGTGCTCCGTCTTTTCGAAAGGGAGCCTGTAGGGTCGCCCGTCGATCAGGACATGCGTCACCATGCAGCGGGAGAACGAACACTGCTCGTTCGACTCCCAGAACCGCTGGTCCTTGAAATCCTGCGCGCCGACATAGTTCAGCTCGAACACTCCGGCGATGTCGGCAACCTTGGCGGAAATGCGCCCCGAAACGTAGAAATTGCGACGGACCCCGAAGCCCGTCGCCCGCTTTTCGCGGTCGCTGAAGAGTTCCGGCCCTTGGCATCCGGACGCCAAAGACGAGTTGGAAGGTTTCATGCCCCGGAATCATAGCTCCACTCGCTGAGCCGCGCAAGATCAGTCTTACACAATCACGCCACTTTTCAATCTTTCAACTTTTCAATGGGCATAAGCCTCCTGCGGAGACGCGGAGCTTGCATGCCACAAAGAACACAAAGAACACAAAGCCTTTGTGACCTCTGTGTCCTTTGTGGCTGAAAAATGTTGCGGCACACGCGCCGCAACTTTTCAACCTTTCAACTTTTCAACTGGCGTAAGCCCAACCTTTCAACTTTTCAACCTTTAAACTTTTCAACGGGCGAAAGCCTCACACAGAGGCACGAAGGCACAGAGGGTAGGCGGACTCCAGTCCGCCGTTTTGAAATGACTGGCGGGACTGGCGGGTGTCGCGCCGGTCATGCCGGTCCTTGGATGTGCTGCCTCCGGCCGCGCCACTTTTCAACCCTTCAGCTTAAAATTCCTTGTCCGGAGAGTGTTTCCATGGTATCATTTGTCCCGCGATTCACCCAAACTTCGGGCAAGTTCCGGTCCGGTCCGCGCCCCGCCACGAAAATCTTCATGACTTCCTTCCTCCCGACAGCGATCCTCCGTTCCGCCGGCGCGCCGGCGGAACGCCGCGCCCGCATCGGTAAAAGATGCTACGGGGGGGGTATATCCATGGCCGATTTCGCCGCGTAGGTGGTACCGGGGAGGCGGACTCCTGCCCGCCGGAAAGCCTCGCTCGAAGTCCGCGAAGTTTTTCCTCACACAGAGGCACGAAGGCACAGAGGGGAGGCGGACTCAAGACCGCCGTCGTGCCATCCATTCACAAAAATGATCATCTGTCACGTAAGAAATCGTGCCGGAATGCGAGTATTTGGATAGACGGGGTGACGAGGCATCCCGAGTCCCGCTCATCAAGCCACTTCCTACGGCCCCGAAAGAGGCGAAACGACGAATCGTGCGCCTTGTCTTTTCTGAGACGTTTCTCCGCCGAACGATCCGGCTTCTCAACCGCTCCCATTCCCGTTGTTCCCCCCGTGAACCCCCTTTTCCAGACTCTTTGTCTCCTATCCGCCGCTTTACCAGTCGCGGCCGGATTGTTCAACCTCGACAACTCTGGATTGGCCGGCACTTCTGTTCGGTTCGAGGCACTAGAGCATTTTTGCGGTATCCTGTGCAAGCACAATATGGATGCCTTGTTCGGCCTTGCGATCCACGATGTTGACCATTGGGAATTCCTTAGTCGGCGGACTACCTCGCCGGAGGGACAGGTAATGGTGGTGAAAGATAAAAGGCGAAGATAACCATGAACAATAATGATCGAAGAAAACAGTTTCAAGACATCAAAACTCTATGCAATGCAAAAACTGTGTTGAAACGGTTTGGAGCATTCCATCGTTTTTACGGATTCTACACAACTCTTTCCCGAGTGCGCCAATTGCTTTGTGAGCGTCGCATTTGGCTTACACGATTGGATTCGTCAAAATTTGATGACACCATTGAGCATAAGAAGTACGGATGTGATACCGAGCAAAAGAAAACATTCATCAAATGCTTTTCATATGGGATTCAGGAGAGTGCCGCCATGTGGGGGCTCTATTGTCCGCCAACCTATCAAGCGATCCGAGTTGTCATGCCTTCGGCGGCGCTCAAAGCCATGACAGGATCTCTTTTGTACAAAGTCGAAGCTGGAAAATGCACAGGAGTTCAACTTTCAAAGAAGAATGCCTTTGTGAGCGACATCGTTTATGCAGCCGTTAAGAACAACGATGAGCAGCGGGAAAGAGCTAATTCTCTTTTTTGGAATGGGTGGTATGTTAACCAGAAACTCGGAGATCTTGAAGATCATAAAAAGAAACAGACTGTGACAGGCTTCGTAAAGGATGCGGAATGGCGATTTGAAAACGAGACCCGGCTTTTTGTGCGATTCCACGATATATGCGGAGACGAACACATTGCCCTCGAAACACCAAAGGAAATGATTGCAAACATCACATTTACCCTTAGTCCATGGGCAGATGACGAGGAACTCCGTTTTACAAAAGACCTTCTTGTTAAATGGATGAGGCTTGCCGGGCGAGAAGTCTCCTCGGAGGACACGAAAGTGTTTTCGAAAAGCGTTCTTTCCGATGGGTTGAACCGGTGGAAGGAAAATCGGGGGCTATAGAAACGAAAGACGCACGACAAAGTGCTGTTTCCCGAAATAACAATAGGGCATTCTGTCCTTTTTTGCCAAAGTGAGCGAGCAATTTGATTCATTGGTTAGAATCAATGGGTAAGCGTCTCCATGAATATCGACATCAGCAAAGAAAAAGCGGGAAAAAGCGGAAGAAATACGCAAAGCTGTCAAATCACAAATTGAAAGCTGTCTTTTCAAACAACCAATTCGAAATACTGCATTTTGATTCCCTGTTCCATGAAAACTTCTCGTTTCAACCTAATCCTCACAGCATTCGCGGCTTTCCTTCACCCCTTTTTCGCCTTTGCCGACCCGGTTGTAACGGACGTCGTTGCGAAGCAGCGGTATCCGTGGAACGGGAAGGTTGACATCGCCTGCACGGTCTCCGGGTTTGAAGAGACGTCTTCTGGGTGGAAATTTTTCGTCAAGGTCGTGGATCCGGATTCGGGTGATGCCACAACCGTATCTCACGTCCGCTCCCTGCGGGATGGATCGGAGTCCGGGGACTTGACCGTTGGCTCCAACGGAAACCACCATCTCGTCTGGGATGCAAGCGCCGATCTCGGCGAAGTCGTCTGCAGCAACATGGTCGTGCGCGTCGAAGTCATTGAACGCAAGGTCCAGCTCTGGGAGGGCGGCCCATATTGGGCCGAGACGAACATTGGCGCGGAAAAACCGGAGGACTACGGCCTCTACTTCTGGTGGGGCGACACCATGGGCTACCGCCGCGAGGGCAGCGCCTGGGTCGCCAGCGACGGGTCTTCGTCGAACTTCTCGTTCAGCGAAGGCAACGCGCCGACCTACGGCAAGGACAACTCGACGCTCCAAAGCGAGGGGTGGATCACTTCGGCGGGCGTCCTCGCGCCGGAGCACGACGCGGCGCACGTCCATTGGGGCGGCTCGTGGCGCATGCCGACGAAGGACGAATTCTCCGCCCTCCTTGGCAACTGCAATTTGACGTGGACAACGCGAAACGGCGTGAACGGCTACGTCGTGCGCGGTCGCGGCGCCTACTCCTCCGCCAGCATCTTCCTCCCCGCCGCCGGCTACGGCGACGGGCGCTATTCCTACCTCGCCGGGTCGTACGGCAACTACTGGTCGTCCGTCCCGTACGAGAGCAATTCCGGCCGCGCGTGGGACCTCCGCTTCGGTCCCGGCGACTACGGCGCGAACGACCACAGCTGCAGCAACGGGCAGTCTGTTCGTCCTGTCCAGGGGTTCGCCCAATAGCGAGCGAAGCGAACGCATTCGATTCTTCGATTCTTTGATCCTTTCATTCCGATGAATACTATGAAAACAACTTTCCTGCTGGCGGGGATTCTGGCCGCAACTCTTTCACGCGCCGGCGATTCCGCGCCGTTTTCGCTGGACACCCGCACGGGAATCCGCCCGTCTCGGGAGACGGAACCGCTGGCCTACTCGACCGAGTGGAACGGTGCTGCCTCATGCTCGATTGCCCTCGACGGCGCGCCCCTTCTGTCGAACACGACAGAAACTGGCACCTTTACCTGGCATACGGACGGTCTCCAGGACGGTCTGCACACGCTCACGTTCAATGATGGAGTGGAGACGCTTGACGCTCAGTTCTACATCAATCCGGGGCGGATTGTCTTCGACGCCAACGGCGGAGAGGAAACCATGCCTGACTTCACGCTTTTCCCGGGCGCGGAGCAGACTCTGCCCGAATCGACCTTCACGAAGGACGGCCATTTCCTCCTCGGCTGGGCGTTCAGCCCCGACGGCGAGGCGACGCTCCTTGATGGCGACTCCACGGCGGACATCGTGGCCGAGGCGGGCGAGACCGTCACGCTCTACGCCGTGTGGTATGAGGGAACTGGAAGAGGACGAGGCCCGTCGGTGAAATACTACGACATCTCGTCATCGGGGTATTCGACATGGAGCGCCTCTGAAACGTCCTTGACAAACTATTTTGCCGCTTACACGCCGACAATCGTGACGAACACGTTGGACTGGGGCGAAACCTTGGATGCGGGATTCGCAGGTGACATCGGCTCCATGGGAGATCGGTGGGTATCTGCTGGATTGACCAGACCTACGAGCCATGCATGCCGATTTTCTGGAAAATATGCCATACAAGGAACTGAACGTTTTGCGATTAATCTTTCTGGAATGTTGCGAATTGGGGCGACGGGAACATATCGGTTCGCCGCAGTTGCCGACGATTCGATTGTCCTGTATGTTGACGGAACAAAGGTTCTCTGGAATGACGAGAGCTGGGGAAATGTTGGCTTGGGTGAAATTGCCCTGTCTGCCGGTTTGCATACTATTGAAGCGGGATTCTTTGAAGTTAGCGGAGGGCAAGGGTTGTCAATACAATGGAAGAAACCAGGCGATTCCTCCTACGCGCCAATTCCGCAAACATTCCTGTTTGACGGGAATCCCGCCTACGCCATCCGCTTCGACGCCAACGGCGGCGATGGGGCAATGGCAAAGCGGGTTTATGCGGCGGGCGAGGAGATGGCGCTTCCGGCGATGGCGTTCACCCGCGACGGCTGGACGTTTGTTGGTTGGGCGACGGAGCCGGACGGCCCGGTCGTTTACGGTGAGACGATCGAGGGCGGCATCGACGCCGCGAATGGCGCGACGGTCACGCTCTACGCCCGCTGGGCGCAGAGCCAATACGCCGTCCACTTCAATGCGAATGGCGGCGAGGGGACGATGGCGGACGAGTCGTTCTGGATCGGCATTCCCGGCGGACTGTCGTCCAACGCCTTCGCTCGCACGGGCTACGCCTTCGCGGGCTGGGCCACGGCGGCGGACGGCGCGGTGGATTTCTCCGACAAGGCGCTTGTGACCAACCTGACGGAGACGGCGAACGCGACGGCGAACCTCTACGCCGCGTGGGAGCCGCACCAATATGCGGTCCGTTTCAACCGCGGGGCGGGAACGGGTTCGATGGCGATCCAGCAGTTGACCTATGACACCGCCGCCGACTTGATGCCGAACGCCTTCACGCGCACGGGCTACACGTTCGCGGGGTGGGCGACGGAATCGGGCGGCGAAAAGATTTACGACGACGGGGCGGAGGTGCTGAACCTCGCCGCAAACGCCGGGACCGTCGTCAATTTGTACACCACATGGACGCCAAACGAATACACGGTGAAATTCGACGCCAACGGCGGAACCGGAACGATGGCGGACCTGGCGTTCACCTATGATCAGGCGGCTACGCTGACGGCAAACGCCTTCGCCCGCGCGAACCGCTTCTTCGCCGGGTGGGCGACGGAGGCCGACGGTGCGGTTGTCTTTGCTGATGGCGAGGAGGTCTCCAACCTGACGGCAGACGCCAATGGAGAAGTGACGCTCTATGCCGTCTGGGCCGACAGCCGCGTCGTATTCGACGCCAACGGCGGCGAAGGGACGATGGAGCCGTTCTACCTGTTCGCCGGCGTGGAACAGACGTTGTCGCAAGGCACCTTCACGAAGGACGGCCATTTTCTCCTCGGCTGGTCGCTGACGCCCGACGGCGAGGCGACGCTCTTGGACGGCGATTCGACGGCCGACATCGTGGCCGCGCAGGGCGGGACGGTGACGCTCTACGCCGTGTGGCATGAGGGGAGCAGTTCAACTGGCGGCGAATGTGCAACCGGAGGCAACGCAAACTGGTTTGTCCAGACTTCCGACACTCACGACGGTATAGCAGCGGCAAGAAGTGGGGCAATTGGCGATAGCCAATCGACATGGCTTGAGACAACTGTGACGGGATCGGGAACGATTTCGTTCTGGTGGAAGGTCTCAAGCGAGGGCAGCTGCGATTACCTTCGTTTCTACGTGGACGGCAGCCAAAAGGGCGGCATAAGCGGTGGAACATCGTGGGGGCAGAAGTCTTTCGCGATTTCCGGCGATGGCGAACACACGATAAGATGGACATACTCAAAGGATGGAAGTGTTAGCAGTGGTTCCGATTGTGGCTGGGTTGGTGAAGTCACATGGCCCAATTCGGACAAGCCACACAAGTGGGTTGTCGGTTCCGCCCCGCCGCAACTTGACGGTTTCAATGCCTCCTACGCCGTCTGTTTCGACGCGAACGGCGGCGAGGGGGCGATGGCGAAGCGGGTGTATGCGTCTGGAGCGGACGTGACGTTGGCGGCCAATTCATTTGCACGCGACGGCTGGACGTTCGTTGGCTGGGCGACGGAGCCGGACGGCCCGGTCGCCTACGCCGATGGCGAAACCATCGAGGGCGGCATCGACGCCGCGAACGGAGCGATGGTCACGCTCTACGCCCGCTGGGCGCAGAGCCAATACGCCGTCCACTTCAATGCGAATGGCGGCGAGGGGACGATGGCCGACGAATCGCTCTGGCTCGGCATACCAGACACGCTCCCGACGAGCACATTCACTCGCACCGGCTACACCTTCGCGGGCTGGGCAACTATAGCGGGCGGCGAAATTGCTTTCGCCGACAGGGCGCTTGTCACGAACCTGACTGAGACGGCGAACGCGACGGCGAACCTCTACGCCGCGTGGGAGCCGCACCAATATGCGGTCCGTTTCAACCGCGGGGCGGGAACGGGTTCGATGGCGAACCAGCAGCTGACCTATGACACCGCCGCCGACTTGACGCCGAACGCCTTTACGCGCACGGGCTACACGTTCGCGGGGTGGGCGACGGAGGAGGGCGGCGCGAAGGTTTACGACGACGGGGCGGAGGTGCTGAACCTCGCCACAAACGCCGGGGCCGTCGTCGATTTGTACACCACATGGACGCCAAACGAATACACGGTGAAATTCGATGCCAACGGCGGAACCGGAACGATGGCGGACCTGGCGTTCACCTACGATCAGGCGGCTACGTTCACGGCGAACGCCTTCACCCGCGCAAGCCGCTTCTTCGCCGGGTGGGCGACGGAGGCCGACGGCTCCGTCGTTCACACGGACGGGGCGGAGGTCTCCAACCTGACTGCGGAAGCCGACGGCGCAGTGACGCTCTACGCCGTCTGGGCGGACAGTCGCGTCGTGTTCGACGCCAACGGCGGCGAAGGGACGATGGATCCGTTCTACATGTTCGCCGGAACGGAGCAGACGCTGCCTAGCAGCTCTTTCACGAAGGCCGGCCACTTCCTCCTCGGCTGGGCGCTGACGCCCGACGGCGAAGCGACGCTGCTCAACGGTGATTCGACGGCGGATATCGTGGCCGCGCCGGGCGAGACGGTGACGCTCTACGCCGTGTGGCATGAGGGAGCGGGCGGAGGCAGCGGTCTTTCCGTGAAGTACTACGACATTTCATCGTCGGGGTATTCGACTTGGACGCAATCGGAAACGGCCTTGACAAACTACTTTGCCGCATACACGCCGACGATTGAGACGAACTCGCTAGATTTTGGCATGGGATTGGCAACTGGTCATTCACATACAAGTCCACTGGGTTCTTCCGATTTAAGAAGAATTGCCAACTTCGGGATGACTGCATTGGAAGTGGGGGAGTGCCGATTTCATGGTAAATATGCCTTACCGGGAACAGAATACTTCGCCATTCTTATGTCAGGATGGCTTTCAATTGACCAGACTGGATCATATTCATTTGCGGCAGTTGCCGATGATTATGTTGTCATTTATATTGATGGGGTCAAAATGGCAAATAGTCAATGGGCTACTATAGCATCTGGTTCAATTACTCTTGAAGCCGGTCTGCACAGCATCTCCATAGGATACTATGAAATTGGCGGCGGGCAAGGTTTCACTATCCAGTGGAAACGCCCAACCGATTCCTCTTACTCTCCGATTCCACAATCGGTTTTATCAGACGGTCAC
Organism: Verrucomicrobia bacterium UBA6982; assembly: GCA_002448475.1. Lineage (GTDB taxonomy): Bacteria > Verrucomicrobiota > Kiritimatiellia > RFP12 > UBA3636 > UBA3636. The sequence continues at coordinate 84,809 of DJYI01000121.1, read as the reverse complement.
ACCGCCGCCTACGCCGTCCGCTTCGATGCGAACGGCGGCACGGGAACGATGCCGAAGCGCGTGTATGCAACTGGCGACGATGTGACGCTTCCGGCGGCGGCCTTTGCCCGCGACGGCTGGGCGTTCGTCGGCTGGGCGCCGGCTCCGGACGGCCCTGTGGTTTATGCCGCCGGCGAAATGGTCGAGGATGGTTTTGATGTCGATCCCGGCGCAACGGGGACGCTTTACGCTCATTGGTCACAAACTGTCAGTTTCGATGCAACAGGCGGGACGGTCGCACCGGAGTCAAAATGCGTGACATTCGATTGTCCATACGGCGAGTTGCCTACGCCGGAGTGCGAGGGCTACGTGTTCCTCGACTGGCGACTGAATGGCTCGGCGGTCGATGAGTCGACGGTCGTGTCAACAACTGAATTCCATACGCTTTCGGCGCGGTGGGGCATTGCCGTCGGGAACGGCGTCTGGGAGATGACGATTTGCGACGAGCCGATCGTTCTCGGTGAGCCGGAAGTCGCGCCGTCTGGCGCGGTGGCGATTCCGTCCGAAATCGCCGGGCGGCCCGTGGTCGCAATCGGCGCGGACGCGTTCGCCGGAAACTCGGCGATTACGGCAATTGAGATTCCCGCGAGCGTGACGAACATAGCGGAGGGAGCGTTCGCGGGATGTTCGGGGTTGCGGAAGGTCGAAATTCCTTCACTTTACGGTCGCGCTCGGTTTTCCGATTTGTTCCCGAATGCCACCGCAGGCATGGAGGAGATTGTATTACTCGACGGCGAGACGAACATCGCGAATGGCGCCTTCAAGGGGTGTTCGGGGCTGCGGAAGGTTGAAATTCCTTCGCTTTACGGTCGCGCTCGGTTTTCCGAACTGTTCCCTGATGCGACTGCAAGCATCGAGGAGGTCGCATTCCTCGACGGCGTGGCGGAGATCCCGGACAACTTCTTCGAGGGCTGCGCGGCGCTGCGGTCGATGGACATCGCGGAGAGCGTGGCGGAAATCGGGACGAACGTGTTCGAGGCATGCTCGGCGCTCGCGACGACGACGGTCGGTGGGCTGGAGATGTACCAGGGGTGGTGTCTCGGCTTCGCGGAGGACGCAGGTCCCGCGTCGCAGGTCGCAAGTCTTGAGATTCCGGAGGAATACGAGGACGAGACGGCTCGCCCGGAGGGCTCGCCCCACCACGGGACGCCCTACAGGGTGCGCGGGATCGCGGCTGGGGCGTTCAAGGGCGAATACGGGATCGCGACGCTGTCGCTGCCGGAGTCGCTGGCGTTCATCGGCGCGGAGGCGTTCGAGGACTGCACGGGCCTGGAGGACGTCGCGGTGCCGGAGGGCGTCGCGACGATCGACCGCGAGGCGTTCCGCAACTGCACCTACGCGCAGACGCTCGCGCTGCCTGCGACGCTCCGGACGATCGGCGACGGGGCGTTCGCGAACGCGTCGTCGCTGATGTCGCTCGCGCTGCCGGAGGGCGTGCGCGAGGTGGGGGCGGGGGCGTTCTCGAACTGCTGGCGCGCGGTGTCCGTCTCGATCCCGCAGAGCGTAGAGAGCGTGGGCGAGGGCGCCTTCGCGGACTGCCGCCGCGTCGTCGGCGTCACGGTGCCGCTGCACATCGCCCCGATGGAGACGCTTTTCCCAGCGGCGTTCGCGCAGGTCGAGACGGTGGCGGTGGCGCCGCTGGACGGCTCGCTTGGAGAGCTCGCCCCGCCGGAGGCGGAGGCCTGGCTTGCCTCGCGGCAGATGGTGCCGGACGCATTCAAGGGGTGCGCGGCGGTGGAGGGGATCGCGCTTCCCGAGTGGGTGGCGAACATTCCGGACGGTGCCTTTGAAAATTGCACGGCGCTCACGACAGTGTCGATGCCGGACGGCGTGACGAACATCGCCGCGCGGGCGTTCGCCGGCGACTCGGCGCTCGCGGCGTTCGCATTCCCCGCAGGGCTCGCCTCCATCGGCGAAGGCGCCTTTGCCGGATGCGCGGGCGTCGGCTCGCTCGCGCTGCCGGAGGGGCTGCGGTCGATCGGGGACAGGGCCTTCGAGGGGCTGTCGCTCCTTGCGAGGGCGGACATCCCGGCGAGCGTCCGCGAAATCGGCGCCGGCGCCTTCGCCGGGTGCGGCGCCATCCGGGCGGTGTCGCTGCCGGGAGGCGCCGGGACGCTTTCGGCGGCGTTCCCAGACGCCTACGCGGGCATTGTGTCCGCGACGGTCGTCGCGGAAGATCCCGCGGGCGAGCCGCCCGCGCCCCGGCAGAATGCGCTTTGCGATGCGCTGTTCGCCGGATGCGCGGCGCTGTCGAGCGTGGAGCTGCCGCCCAGTCTGGGACGAATCGGCGCCGATGCGTTCCGCGGATGCACCGCGCTCGCGCAGGCGGGCATCCCCGCCACGGTGACGAACATCGGGGAGCGGGCCTTCGCTGGATGTTCGACCCTTTCCTCGGTGGCATTGCCGAAGAACCTTGAAACGCTGCGGGCGGGGTCGTTCGCGGACTGCACGTCGCTTTCCGAAATCACCATTCCGGAGAGCGTCGTAACGCTCGAGCGCGGCGTCTTCGACGGCTGCTCCAGGCTCCTGCGCGTGAACTACGTGGGCAACGCCCCCGCGTATTCGACGGCGGACGGCGGCCCCTACGCGGGAATCGCGATCGGGGCGACGAGCTACGTGGAGAACGGCTCCACGGGCTGGGACGGCATCGCGACGTCGAAGGCCCTGCCGGAATACTGGCCGAACGGCACGACGCACGAAATCGCATTCTGGACGCCGAACCGCTTCGCGGTCTCGTTTGATCCGAACTGGGGAGGCGCCGCGGCCGGCGATGTGGAGCAGGTGACGGGCACCAGCTGCGCCCTTCCGCCCGAACCCGTACGGCAGGGCGCGCGGTTCGCCGGCTGGTGGACGGCGCCGGAGAACGGCGCGCGCGTCACGTCTTCGTCGCAGGTGACGGCGACGCGGCCCTACACGATCTATGCGCACTGGACGATGAACCGCTACACGGTCCACTTCGACGCGAACGGCGGATCGGGGGAGGCCGAGCCCTTCGAGATGACCGTCGGGACGGCGGCCGCGCTCCCCGAGTGCCCGTTCTCGCGCCCGGCACACGCCTTCGCGGGCTGGGCGACCGAGCCGGATGGCGAAGTCGCCTACGCCGATGGCGCGGAGGTGCAGGACCTCGCCTGGGCGAACAACGCCGCCGTGACGCTCTACGCGGTGTGGAGGGCGCGCGACTGGACGCTTGCCGACTACCTCGACGCGCCGAAGCTCTCCTTCGAGACGGCGGGCGACGTCGAATGGGGACCGGACTGGGCCGACTTCAAGGAGGGCGGGGTGGCGCTCGCAAGCGGCGTTCTGCCTCCCGCTGCGGACGAGGGCGGGGAGAGCCGCGCGTCCGTCCGCACGACGGTCGTCGGTGCCGGAACGGTCTCCTTCTGGTGGAAGGTGAGCTGCGAACCGGAGGATCCGGAATACGGCGACTGGTTCGACTACGCCGAGTTCGCCGTGGACGGCGAGACGCGCGGGAGAGTCGCCGGCGAAAGCGGCTGGCGCAGGGTCGAATGCCGGATCGAAGGCGCCGGCGAGCACACGCTGGAGTGGGCTTTTGTTCGTGACGACTACGACGAAGAGGACGCGACCTACGAAAACCGCCTTTGGCTCGACGGAGTCGAGTGGACGCCCGATGCCGTGACGGTTTCGTTCGCGGCCGGCGAAGGCGCGGAGGGCGAAATCCCGACCGGCGACGTCCCTGAAGCCGTCGTCCGGAGCGAGGGCTTTGAAATGATCGTGCCCGGACCGGGGTCGCTCGCCTGCGATCCGTATTCCTTCGGCGGATGGAGCGATGGCGAAAACATCCACGCGCCCGGAGACATCTACGTCTTCGGCTCGGCGGACGCCACGCTCACCGCGGTCTGGGCGCTCAAGGTCTGGACGCTCGGCGAGGCGGTCGATGCGGCGGCGCTCGAATTCACGACCGGCGGCGATGCCGAATGGACCGTCGATGCGGCGAGCGGCTGGACGAACGGAGTCTCCGCGAAAAGCGGCACCGTGGCGAGCGGGCAGACGTCCTGGATTGAAACCTCCGTTACCGGAGCCGGAACGCTCTCTCTGCGGTGGAAGGTCATGGGCGGCGTGTATCGCAACAAGCCGTTCGCCTACGCGGCGGTGGAACGCGATGGCGAGGAAGTCGCGCAGACGCACTCCACCGACGGCGAGTGGGCGGAGGTGTCCGTTCCGGTGGAAGGCTCCGGAACGCATGTCGTGCGCATCGCCTATCAGCGCTCGTCTGCGCGTGCGTGCGACGGCGACTGCGCGTGGATTGACGCCGTGGCGTGGACGCCGGAGGCGGCCGAAAGCGTCATCGTGCAAGATGTCGAAATCCCCGTCACGTGGCTTGACATGCGCGCGGCGTCGTTCGTGTCCGCCGTCGGCGGCGACCGCGAAGCCGCCGCGCGGGCGACGGCCGCCAACGGGCGTCCTGTGTGGGAGTGCTATGTCGCCGACCTCGACCCGGAAGATCCCGCCGACGACCTCGTCGCGACAATCGAAATGGTCGATGGCGAGGCCCGCGTTTCCATTCTCAAGGGCGAAAGCGCGGACCGCGCCTACGAAACGCAGGGCGCGCCGACGCCCAGCGGGCCGTGGGGCGCAGTAAGCGAGGAAAGCCGCTTCTTCCGCATGAAAGTCATTCTCCCGGAATAGCGCAAAAAAACGAGAGCTGGACGCGCCGCGCAGCCATGAGCGCGGCGCGTCCGGAAGCCGTTTGATGCGGGATTACGACAGAATCGCGCACATTCTTGGCGCAATCGACGACGCATTAGAGTCAATTGACGGCATTTCGCTGGAGGATTTCCTTGAAAACAAGGTAAGGCGCGCGGCGGCGGAACGCTATGGCGTGGCGCGCCGCCATTGCGCCGGACGGGCACCATTCCCTACAGCCCGACGACATGGATGGTCTTGCCGCCGAACTCCACGTCGCGGTTGAATATCTTTTCGTCCCAGGACTTCTCCGACTTGGTGTCGAAGACGGCCATCCAGCCTTCGGTCAGGCCGAGGGTGTCGAGATAGCCGGCGAGCTGCGCGTAGGAGTCGGGGTCGCGGAAGTTGTCCGCCGTCTTGACCTCGATGGCGTAGCGCCCGCCCTTGTATTCGAGGCAGAGGTCGAGGCGGCGGGAGCCAAGCGCCATTTCCCGCGCGATGTGCCCACCGCCGTTCGCGATGCGCTGGAGGAAGGCGCACATCACCAGGTGCGGCGTCGCCTCCCTGTAGCCGTAGACCTCGCGGTCCGCGCCGCTGTTCTCGCGCCAGAACTTCTGGAACCCCGCCATCAGCGCATGCATGTCAAGAGAGCCGTCGTCCTTCAGCCAGAATGGCTGGCGGTAGTCGTTGTAGAAGCGCTTCTGCTCGGTCGCCGAAAGGTACCTCAGTATGATTTCGGCATACATCGGGTTGCCTGGGACGAGCGCGTGGTTTTCGTTCTCGCGCAGGAGTCCAAGGTCGATCGCGTAGCGGTAGTCGTCGTCGAAATCGGAAAAGAAAAAGTCCTTGCCGAGGATGACCGGCTCCACCACGCGCCTCACGCGCGGCTCCTTCAGCCTCTCCATCAGGCTGTCAACATGGGTCCCGCGCTCGCGCACGAGCGCCTCTTTCGCCTCCTCCACCAGCGCTGCCGTCACGGGCTTGGAGTAGTCGTTGTCCAGAAGATCGTCCACGCACCTTGCGGCGATGGCGTTGACAAGCCACGGCTGGCCGCGCGTGAGTTCCCATGCGCGAGTCACGGCGTCGGCTTCGAAGACCTGCCCGGTCTCCTCCGTGTGCTGCGCGTAGAGCGAAGCCACCTCCTCCGGCGTGAAGTTCGCCAGGCCGAGACTTTTCGTCTTCACGTTGAACGGGCTTGCCGTGCCGAGCGACTGCGATTCGGGCCGCACGTGGGCGAGGTAGTCGCGCACGTCGCGCATTCCCACGAGCGCCACGGACACGGGAAAGGGAAAGTAGGAATCAGGATCGACCGCGCGCGACGACACGATCCCGTCGCGTAGTTCGCGCAGGAACGTGATAAGAGTGTCGTCCGAGAGGCAGTCGACTTCGTCGAACAGGACCACCAGCGGCCGGTCCGATGCCTTCGCCAGCTCCGAAATCAGCACCTTCAGCCCCATGTTCGGTGCGGGGACGCCCGGCGCGATCTCCACGACGGGAAGAGCGTTGGCCCACTCGCCGAAAAAGCGGTGGTTCAGCAGGCCGTTGCGCATCGCCGCCGCGATGCGCGGAAGACCCTGGTTCGGGTCCGGAAAGCGCTGCGCCGCTTCAAGCGTGAAATAGACCGCCCGTTTCTCCCCCTTCTCGTTGATAGCGCGCACAAGGGCCATGAGCGCCGTTGTCTTCCCCGACTGGCGCGCCGCGTGGATCACGAACGACTGCTCGCGGTTGATGAGCCGCGCCACCTCAGGCAGGCGCTCCAGCGCCGGTATCATGTAATGCTTTGCGGGGACGCACGGTCCCGCTATGTTGAAGTATTTTTCCATGTCGCGTTCCTTGTCGTTTGCGGCTTCAACTCTAACACAACGTCGGAGTGAATGCAAAACCGTGCAAGGGCGGCGCGGGGCTGGCGAACACCGCTATTCAGGCAGGAAACGGATTAGCGCGCCGAATGCGGTGCGCGGGAAGAAGGTGCCGCCTGGCTGGAGCGTGAACGGCGGTCCTTCGGCGCAGCGGACATCGGGATGCTGGCTGCCGTCCTCCGGGCGCATCCACAGCTTCGCGGAGACCACGCCGCTGTCGTGCGAGACAATGCCAAGGCGCGAACCGTCGGCAAGGCGCCACCAGCCTTCGACCGGCCCTTTCCAGAGATTCGGAACGGCCGTTGGCGGCGATGCGCGCGGGGCCTTCTCTACGGCAAATGGCCTAAGGAACAGGTATTCGACTCGAATCGGCGAAGCGCCGGTGTTTTCCAGCGAGACAATCTCGGCGAGGATGTCGGCGGAGCCGGGGGCGAGGGATAGGCGGTCGGTGATGGCGAAGGCCGTGGACGCGGCCGCCGAAGCGCCGGCCGCCTGCTCTTTGCCGCCAGCGGCGCGAATGGTGACGGTGCCAACCCCGGTGGCGGCGTCTTGGCCATAGGAGACATCGGTGACGCGGGAAACCTCGGTCCACTGCGTGACGCCGTCCCGATTCCATTGCAGAAGCGCGCCCCAGCGGCCGACCGGGGCACCGCCGTATGCGATTTCGTCGGCCATGCGAGCGCCCCCGACGCGCCCGGAAATACGCACGAGGCCGTTGGAGAGCGTCCAGGAGCCGTCGGCTTCCTGGCGGAAGCCGACGCTTCCCGGAGCTGCCGCTTCAGGCTTGGAACAAGCCGCGCGGGCGGCGGCGAAGAAGCGCTCGCGCTCGGAGCGACCGGACGAGGCATCCCGGCGGGCCGAAGCGAGAGCCGACACCGGCGGCTCGCCCGGAGGGCTCGCCCCGCCATTTGCGCGGTTCGCGGCACCGGCGCGGATGAGGGGAGCCTCGGCGTGGACGCGGGCGAACATCTCGGTGAGTTCGGCGTATGGTTCGTCATTGACGTTGACGAGGCCGTAGTTGCTGTTTTCGTGGAAGTGCTTGTTGAAGCCGAGGGCGGGGTCGTCCTGCCACATGAAGAAGTCGTCGCCGACAAGGAACGGAAGCGACATGACGGTCCGCAACAGCATTTCGGACGCCTGCGCGCGCTCGACCTGGGTGTGGAAGCGCTGGCCCGCGCCGTAGGTGCAGGGCAGGCCGGAGTCGAGCGCCGGGAAGCTCCATTCCGTGAGGAGCAGCGGCTTGCCGCCGGTCTTTTCGTGGAAGTCGCGGAAGGCGGCGGCGAGAGGGATGCCGCCGCGTTTTTGCAGGACGATGCCGGTGTCGAGGTCGGCCCAGGGGTAGACGTTCACGGAAACGACGTCGCAATGGCGGCCGCAAGCGGCGAGGATTTCGGGCGCGAAGTCCATGCCGGCGAAGCGGCTCCCGAGAATGAGATGGTCGGGGTCTGCCTTGCGGATGGCGGCGCAGAGCGTGGAGAAGTAGCGTTCGGCAACCAGGGCCACGAAGGCGCGCTTGACTACCGACGTGGGTTCCGTCCCCGAACCCACGTCGCGGGCCGCCCGGAGGTCGGCCCCGGCCTCGTCGCCGCGCTCCTCAACGAAGCGTTCCAGCGCCTGGCGGGCGCTGTGTTCCGGTGGTAGGGTGCGCACGAGGTCGAAGAGGCCGGTTGCTGAGTCGCCGAGGCCCCACCAGCGCAGTTCGTTGTCGAGGAAGTAGCCGACAAGCCACGGGTCGCCGACGTTGGGCGCGCAGCGCTTGCGGGCGAGTTCGTCGCAGGTCTTCTCGAAGTCGGGGTGGAAGACGTTCGGGAAGGCGGTGCCGGGGGCGTTGCGGTAGGGGGAAATCCAGCGGTCAGGATCGTCGCCAGTGCAGAGATGCGTGGAAAAATAGAGGGAATCGGCGCCGTTCGCGTGGGCGAGCGAGCGGTAGCGCATCTGCGGGCCGGTGCCGACGGCGAGGAAGTTGAAGCCCCACGCGGAAAGTCGCGCGGCCGTGGCTTCGGCCCAGTCGTCGCGAGAGGCGTATTTCTCCCGGACGGTCTTCCCGTATGGGGCGTAGCCGAGCGCCTCGCAGAACATCCCCTGCGGCATGCACCAGTCGACGCCGGCGAGATAGACGCCGCGCCCGACGGGATCGACCATCCAGTCGCGCCCGTCGATTATCTCCACATGGAAGAAACCCGTCGCCGCGCCGCGCACGCCGGTCTCCGGCCCGACGGGGACGTATGGCGGGAATGTGGAAGGCTCCGCCCCTGCCACGACGGCGGCAAGCCCAAGAAGGCAAAGGAAGGCGCGCAAAAATCGCGGAAGACGGATGGATCCCATGTCAGGACAGTCCCAGCGCGTTGTGCAACTTCAGCCAGCTGTTGGTGAGGATCGTGTCCGCGCCCATGTCGAGGAAGCGCCGCGCCTCCTCCGGATCGTCGCTCCAGAAAACGTTGGCCCGGAGTCCGGCGTCGTGGGCGCGCCGGATGCGCTCCGGCGTGACGTCGCTCGTCGGGCGCCCCTTGAAGAGCTGGATCAGGGAGCATCCGCATTCGAGTGCGGCGTCGACGATGTCGATGCCGGGGGTTCCGGCCCCCATGCAGCGGGGAATGTCCGGCGCGAGCCGCCACAGCTGCCCGTGGATGGCCGGGAGGCTGCACATGAAGTATACGTGGCGGTGCGCGTCGTGCGCGTCGATCGTGCGGACGACCGACTCCAACCGCGCTTCGTCCCACGGGCGGCCGTCGTCCTTGAGATGGAGGTTGATCGTGGAGTGGCACGCGAGCTTGTCCATCGCCTCGTCGAAGGTGGAGATGTGAAGCCCCCGGAACGCTTCGTCGTATTTCGCGCCCATGTCGATGCGGCGGAGTTCTTCGAGCGTCATGTCGAGGACGCGGCCCTGGACGCCGGCGAGGCGCACGAGGTCGATGTCGTGGATGACGACCGGGACGTTGTCGCGCGTCCACCAGAGGTCGAACTCAATCTCGGATGCGCCCATGGCAGTCGCGGCGGCAAGCGCGGGAAGCGTGTTTTCGGGGACGGCCGCGCCGTGGAGGCCCCGGTGGGCGCAAAGCCGCTTCGCGGGAAGCTCGACGAAGAAGGGTCCGACTTCCATTACCGCACCACCATTACGAATGGAGCATTGCGCACAAGAGCGGCGCAATACCAGCCAATGTTCCAGTTGTCCCCGGCGTCAGCGGTGTAAGGTTGCTGCGCCATCGACGTCTCAATGTAGGGCAGGTCGCTGGAAGCGGCCTTTCCGACACGCTTCCATGCGGAGCCGTCCCAGTGGAAGAGCGCGACGGAGAACTCCGTCCAATCGACCGCGCCTAGGTCGGTGTCGTCCAGGCGGAAGCGAAGTGTGCAGGAATTGAAGGCGACAGGATCGAGCGGTTCCGCGCCAACGTCACCATGGTCTGAGAAGTGGCCAAGCCGCCATACGCCAAGCGTCTTTTCGCCAGAACCTGATCCGGGGACGATACCAGGAATGTCATCGCGATCTGCGGCGTAGAGCATGGCGTAGTTGTAGTTGCCGTCCGCGATCGCCGCGCCGGAGGCGTCGAAGAGGCGGAGCTGGAGGCTGTTCACAAGCGTGGGTTCGGGGCGGTCCAAATCGGAAGGCGTCCCGCAATAGGGCCAGTCGCCGATGGTGATCAGGCTTGCGTTGGCAAGGGCCTCGCGGCGCGGGTAGATGAGGCGCCCGCCGTTCACGGCGTACCAGCCATTGGTGCGGCCGGCGGGGTTGGGGTCGGTGGCGTAGTCGCTCGTGCGCATGAACGCCCCGCAATCCAGGTCGCGTGGTTCCCCGCCGCCGTCGGCGACGATCTGCCCGCGCAACTGGAGGCGGCGGTCTGCGGTGGCATCGTTCACGTTGGCGTGCGTGACCTTGCCCCAGCCCCGGATTTCGCCGACACCGTCGTTCGCGGCGCTTGAGGCGAGGCGGCCGACGACAAGTGGGATCTGCCCGGCGTTCGCGTCGGCCGCGAACGACCCGCCCGAAAGGACGATGCGTCCGACGGCCTTGTCGTTGTTGCTCCCGATTTGGGCCGCCCTGTAGGCAAGCGTGGAGCCAGCGCCATCGACCTCCACGCGCCCTGAGCCTCCGCTCGCCGCTCCGGCGCGCAGGACGCGCAGTCCGGAGAGCGCCGCGCCGTTCTCGACGCGCAACGTCCCGGAAGCCCCGGCGTTGCTTCCCATGTTGAGCTGCCAGCCGCTGCCGCCCAGCGCCAGGTCGGTCTGGACGTCGAAAAGCCCGGTTCCGTAGCGTCCGACGATGGGCCAATACGAGGAACTTGCGGCCTCGGCCCTCGGGAAGGAAAGCGTTCCGCCCTTGTGGACGTAAGTGCCGGAAGACGACTTTGACCAGCCGAGCACGAAAACGCCGAGCGACGTGTCCGGGATGGAGACGGCGCCGCCGTCGTTCACGAACGTTCCGACGCCCGTCGTTCCCGGGTTGGAGTCGTTGTTGCCGCCGACGATGAAGCGGCGGACGGTCGAAAGCGTTCCGGCGTTGACGACCGTGCCGACGCCCTTGGTGCCGACTTCGAGGTCGTAGAGCGCGACGTCGCCCCGGTTGGTGAGGACGCCTTCGTAGCCGGGGAGTTCGCCCACGCGGAATTCGGCGGCGGGATTGGACGAAAGCATCCGCAGGGCGCCTTCCTTCTCGACCGTGACGGAGTTGGCCGCCTGGCTTTGTCCGAGGTAGAAGTACTGCCCGCCGGCGTTCCACTGGCCGGACTTCACCGTTGCGACGGCGTGGTGCGCTCCGTCCGTGTGGTAGCCGATGCGGACAATGCCGGCGTTGGTGAGGGATCCTCCGTCGATCGTGAAGTAGGTGACGGCTCCGCCGCCGGCCCAATGGGCGAGGATGAACGGGCCCGTCTCGGCCGCGACGCCCGACGAGATGCAGAGCGCCTGCTCCGGCTTGGCGAGCCCGCCGCCCCAGACGTTCACATCGTCGCCAGTGGTCGGCAGGCGGTTCACGGCAGCGCCGACGGAGCCGCCGCTCTGCACGGACCATCTCGCAGGCACGTTCCACTGGAAAAATCCAGCCGGACTGGGCGAGGTGTAGCAAAGCGTGTCCGCCGAGACCGCGGCGGCAAGTGCGAACATGGAAGCGGCGAAGTATGTGTTTTTCGACAAGCGCATTCTTTTACCCCTATATTGGTTTTCCGGCGGCACCTTGCCGCTCAACGCCGACAATTCTACCACGCCAACATCCGACAAGTGGCCAAATTGCGAGAAATCTTTTCAGTCCCGGCTGCGCTTGCGGTATTCGCGCATCGACATCTTGAAGCGGGCGAGAAACAGAGTGCGCAAAGCGCGTCCGGACCCGAATCCGCAGAAGTCCGCGATGGCCTCTATGGAGGTGTCGGTGCGGGAAAGCAGCATGCAGACCTTCTCCAGCTGGACGGACTGGATTTCATCGAGGACGCTGTGTCCCATCGCCTCGCGGAAGCGCTGCTCGAAGTGGCGGCGGGAACCGGGCATCCGGGCGACGAGTTTCGCAGGCGTGAGGCCATCGCACGCCTCGCGCCGGATGATTTCCACGGCATCCAGGATATAAGGCTCCCGCCGCCCGAACCCGCGCGTCGATTCGCGCCGTACCACCATCATCGGGCCGAAGATCTCCTCCGCGCCGGGGCCGGCGCGGCCGGACATCAGGCGTTCGAGAAGCGCGGCCGACCGCCATCCGGCGCGTTCGTAATCCACCTGGACCGTCGAAATCGAAGACAGGGCTGGATACACGGACTTGTTGTCGACGCCGACCAATGTCATGTCCTGCGGGATTCGCAGGCCGGCGGCGCGGGCGGCGACGGAGACATCCACGGCGATCTGGTCGTTCACCGCCATCACGGCGGCATGGCGCGGCAAGGCGGCCAGCCAGACGGCAAGGCGGATTGAGCGCGCCTCGTGGCCGGCGCGGTCCGCCGGGACATGGCGGAAGACGCGGAACGGCTTCCCTGCCGCACCGGCCTGTTCGCGGAAGGCCTGATGGCGGGCGCGTTCCCATGGCGTGGCGTAATAGTAGCCGACAAAGCCGTATGCGGCGGGGCGACCGGCTGACAGTTCGCGCATCGCGGCGCGGACGATGGCCCCATCGTCGGGCGCGACACGCGCGGCTTGGGGGCCATAGAGCGACGCATACGCGTCGAGATAGACGACCGGCACGGCGCCGAAGAGGCGAGGCGGCAGGTCCCGCCGGCCAATGGTGCATTCGACGACGCAGCCCACGGGCCTATGCGCCGACAGGAGGGCCTTCAGTTTGTCGGGGCGCGAATCGCGTTCCGGAATGGACACGGCCTCCCAGCCGCGCGCGGCGGCGTAGCGGCCTATTCCGGACAGTTTCGTCTCCTGGACGAACTCCCCTGGCACCATGTCGAGATAGAGGATGCGCGGACGTGACATGGGCGTCCCTGGCCCCCTACAGGCCGACGATGTGAAGCGTCTTGCCGTTGAAGCCGACGTCGCGGTTGTAGAGCTTTTCGTCCCAGGGCTTGTCGGCGTCGTTGTCGAAGACGGCCATCCAGCCTTCGGTCAGGCCGAGGGAATCAAGGTAAGAAGCGAGTTGCACGTAGGATTTCTCCCCAGCGAAGTTCTTCGCGGTCTTGACTTCGACCGCGTAGCGCCTGCCGCGGTATTCCACGCAGAGGTCGAGTCGGCGGGAACCCAGCGCCATTTCGCGGAGGATGTGCCCGTCGCCGTTCGTCACGCGCTGGAGAAAGGCCATCAGGACGAGGTGCGGCGTCGCCTCGCCGTATTCGTAGGCGCGGCGGTCCGCGCCGCTGTTCTCGCGCCAGAATGTCTGGAATGCCGCCATGAGCCCCGGCATGTCGAGTCCCTCCGGCGTCGCCCACGGCGTCTGCGGGATCGATTGGATCATTTCGTCCTGAACGTCGCGCGTGAGGTAGCGCCCGATGATTTCGGCATACATCCGGTTCGACGGGACGAGCGAGCCGTTCTCCTCGCGCAGGAGTCCCAGATCCGTGACGAAGCGCCAATCGGCGCTGTTGCTGGAGACGATTCGGTCGCCGCCAAAGATGACGGGCTCGACCACGCGCCGGACGCGCGGCTCGCGGAGACGCTCCATGAGGCTGTCCACGTGCGTGTCGCGGCGGCGGATGATCGTTTCCTTGGCCGTCTCCACGTCGTCCGCCGTGATCGGCGCCGAGTAGTCGTAGTTGTGGATTTTCACGACGCACTCGCGGGCGAGGGCGTTGACGAGCCACGGCTGACCGCTCGTGAATTCCCAGACCTTTTCCAGCGCCGCCGGCTCGAAGACCTGCCCCGTCGCCTCGGTGTGCTGCGCGTAGAGTGCGGCAACTTCCGATTCGGTGAAGTTGCGCAGCATCAGGTCTTCGGTGATGACGTTGAAGGGGCTGATCTGGCCGAGCGACTGGCCGTCGGGGCGTATCTGCGCCTTGTAGTCGCGCACGTCAAGCATGCCGACAAGCGCGATGGAAGCGGGGAACGGAACGGAATCGCGGTTCACGTATCCGTCGCGGAGCTGGCGCAGGAAGGAGATCAGGACATTTCCGGCGAGGCAGTCGGCCTCGTCGAAGAACACCACGACCGGACGACCTGCCTCCCGGCAGATTGTCCGCAGCGCCGTTCTAACTGCGAGACCGACGCCGCCGTTGGACGGTGGCTCGCCCTCGTGGGCGCAAAGCGGAGCCGGAAACGCGGGATCGGAATGCGCATTGTCGAGAATCAGGTCGCGGATGGCCGCGTTGGAGACGGCCGGATCCGTGGCGTTCTGGAGCGTTTCCAGCGTGCAGTAGAGGGCGTAGCGATCGCCCTTGGCGTTGATTTCGCGGGCGAGCGCCTTGACTGCCGTCGTCTTGCCGGTCTGGCGCGGCGCGTGGATGACGAAATACATCTCCTGCTCGACGAGTCGCCGGATCTGCGGCATCCGGTCGAGCGCGGGCAGCATGTAGTGCTTTGCGGGAAAGCACGGCCCCGCCACGTTGAAGTATTTTTCCATGTCGCGTTCCTTGTCGTTTGCGGCTTCAATTCTAGCAAAGCGAGGACTGTAAAGCAATTCCGCGTGGCGTTCCGCATTGCGCCGGACGGCCGTTCCTCCTCTTCTGGAGGGTAAAGGAACGAAGATAGTCTCTGCCGTCCCCTGAATCCGGCGATCAAAGTCAATCAAAGTCCGGCGTGAAATGCAAATTTGCATTTCACGGAGAAAAACGGGATGCGCCTGCCGCACGTATCGGCTTCTAGTGTCTCGTCCTCAAACTCCATGACACCATCCTTGCCCAACTTCCGCCATGCTTCGTTGTTGCCAATCAACGTAGGGACACTACGCCTTTTGGCGACGCCTCGCCTGACGAAACCTGTCCGGCTGATATTGCCACGGATTTTTCAGACGAGACACTAGAGTCGGAATAGCGGCTGCACCTGTCCGCCGCCCCCATTGCCGATTGATGGCATTGCCGATTTGTGGACATCTGCCAATTGTCATTTGTGAACAATTGTCATTTGTGGACAATTGTGGGCAATTGCTCTCCCGATCGACCAAATCGACGATCGACCAAATCGACAAAACCAATCGCCACGCCTGGGAGCGCGGGCTTCCAGCCCGCGACCCGCAACGACGAGGGCGTCGCCGCCACATCGCGGCGCGGCCGGAGGCCGCACCCCCCAGCGCCGCGGGCAGGATGCCCGCGCTCCCAGGCATCTTTCAGCCACGCCACCTTTCAACTTTTCAACCTTTCAACTATTCAACCTTTCAACCGGCCACGGCCTGCGAGCGCGGGCTTCCAGCCCGCGACCCGCGACGACGGGGACGTCGTCGCCACATCGCGGCGCGGCCGGAGGCCGCACCCCCCAGTGCCGCGGGCAGGATGCCCGCGCTCCCAGGAATCTTCCAGCCACGCCACCTTTCAACTTATCACCCTTTCAACCTTTCAGCCGCCTGCGGCCGCAGGCGGCTGAAAATCATCTACGACGCGTTTTTTTTTTGATTTTCGCGAATTTGCTCTTGATTTTTTCAAAATGTTTTGTTATTATCTAATCTGTCGCGTTCGTTGTCGGACGCAAAGGAAAATGGAAAGCAAAACATGGAAAAAAACATACTTCGCTCCGGTATTCGGGCCTCGCCAAGAACTGATTCGCCATGCCGGGGTGGTCGTCGATGCGACCAGGCCGGAGGACATGTGCCGCCGTCCGAAAAACAAAAACGACAAGCTCAAACCCCTTGGCACTGGACGCCACGCCGCGTTCTTGGCCATCAAGGCAACCCTGGACAGGGGCGAGCGCGTCCTGGAACGCCACGTGAGGAGTCTTGGATGACTCCTCCACGTGCGCGCATGCGCGCCGCGTAAATCATTGGGACCTTCCAAACGACCGCATTTCAAACAGCAACACCGAGAGAACAACAAGCCAAATGCCAAAATACAAGCCAGAATCCGACGTTTTCCGCATTCGCAGCGCAATGCGCTTCCTTTTGAACATGCTTCCCTCCTACAACGAGAAAATTTCCGACAACGACGTCTTCGAATCGCCGTCGCGGCTCGTGTCGGCCGACGACATCCGCGTATGGTATGATACTCAGTTTACGCCGACCTCCCGCAAGCGAATCGAAGGCGACAAGACGTGCAGGGGCGGCGACGCGCTGTCGTTCGAAGACGATGGAAGCGAAATCCTCCGGTGCCTCTGGAACCGTCGGAAGGTGCGGCCGAAGCTGCTGGCGTATCTTGAATCGATCATTCCGGCGGATGCCGGGAGCGAACGCTTCCGGGACAAGTTCGAGGAATTCGCGAGGCTCATGCGGCTTGGCGATGTCGAGCGCGACATCGTGCTGGCAAGCTATCTTTTGTGGAGCGACTTTCTGGAATGGCCTTGGCCCGGAATCTGCCGGGGCAGCGCGTGCTCCCGCGACGAGCGGATCAGTGCGCTGGCCATGTTCATCGACAGAAGCATTCCGGAAGTGCGCGCCGCGCTCGTGCGGGACGCCCCTCTCGCGAGGTTCGAGATCCTCGACGACGACCTCGACTTCAACGCGGACGTCTGCGGGTTCTTCGACGGGTTCGACGCGACGCCTCTCGAAAGCAGGTTCTACAAGAAGAGCCGCGAGGAGGCTCTGCCGTGGGAATTCTTCGGCGCCATGGCCGCGAAGCACGGGGCGCTGCTGCGCGGAATCCTCTCCCCCGGGTCCGGTCCGGCGAACGTGCTCTTTCACGGAGCGCCCGGAACGGGCAAGACGAGCTTCGCGCGGGCGGTCGCGGCCGAATGCGGCAGGGAGTGCTATTTCATCGAGCAGTGTCCGGGGCGCGACAGGGACGGGCGGAGAAGTTCGGTCGCGCTCAGGTTCTCGGCGCTCCGCGTGGCCGACGGGCAGCTTGATCCGGATCGTAGCCTGATCGTCGTCGACGAAGCCGACGCGATGCTCAATTCGAGCGACAGGAACGCGATCGCGTCCCTGCTCGGATGGCGCGGCGGCAACTCCGGGGAGGACGGCGACGCCAAGGGACGGCTCAACAGCGTTCTCGACGGCCTCAGGACGCCCGTCATCTGGATCAGCAACGCCCCGCCAAGTGGAATCGCCGAGTCCAGCCGCCGCCGGTTCGACTATTCGGTTCGCTTCGACTCGCTTTCGGACGAGCAGCGGGCGGCGGTTTGGCGAAACCAGGTCGCAAATGCCGGGATGGGCGATCTGGTGGACGCCGCCATGGCCGCGGACTTCGCCGCGACCTGGCCCGTCAACGCCGGCGGGATCGCTGGCGTCCTGCGCAACGTGAAGCGGCTTGCGCCGCCGAAGGACGGCGTTCGCGATCTTGTCGGAAAGCTCATGGCGCCGCATTGCGAACTTCTCGGACTGCGGATCGCGGACGACAGGATGCGACCGGCGAAGGACTATTCGCTCGACGGGCTTTCCATCGCCACGGCGATTCCGCTGCCGCGCATCGTCGAGGCCGCGCGGCGCTTCCGGGAGGAGCTGGAGGCACCGGCCGCCGGGACCGTGGCCGACAGTCCGCGCTTCAACATCCTTCTTTCGGGGCCTCCGGGAACCGGGAAGACCGAGTTCGCCAAATACCTGGGCGCGCAACTTGGAGCGAAGGTCGTCGTCAAGATGGGGAGCGACCTGCTGAGCAAGTGGGTCGGCGGAACCGAGGCGAACATCGCCAGCGCGTTTCGCGAGGCCGAAGCGGAAAACGCGATCCTCTTTTTCGACGAAGTCGACGGGCTGCTTCGCTCCCGTTCCATGGCCGAACGATCCTGGGAAGTGACGCGGGTGAACGAACTTCTCCACCAAATGGAAAATTTCCGCGGCGTTCTCGTGTGCGCCACGAACTACTCGGACAACCTGGATCCGGCGACCTTGCGTCGGTTTACGTTCAAGATTGCGTTCGACTGGCTGGAGTCCGACGGAAAGGCGCTCTTCTTCGAGCGGTTCTTCGGCGTGCCTCTTGCTCCGAGCGACCGGGCCGAACTCGACTCCATCCCCAATCTTGCCCCCGGTGACTTCCGCACGGTCCGCCAGTCGCTGCGCTACCTTGGCGGATCGCCAGGCGTCGGGGTTCTCCTTGAAGCCCTGCGCGATGAGAGCGACGCCAAGCGCATCCATGGCGGATCCGTCCGCAAGGCCATCGGATTCTGAAAACGCGAAGGCGGACACCCGGCAGGGGCGGGCGGCGAAGGGCGGCGTGGCAGACCGTGACGGGCCGTTTCGCCACGGCGAAATGTTTCCGCGATACAATTAACTTATTTCGCAGTATCGAAAAATCATTGCCTTCATCTCTTGATTTTTCGCTACGGCATGCCGACTGCGGAAATCCGGGATCGGGAGTTTGCGGTTCTGGAACGGATTCGGGACAATTATCCCAAACTCGTCCTTTCCATGGACGAAATGGACTTCTCCCGGAACGGTATCCGTCATCGGCCCATTGCGGACTTCCTTCTGGATTCATCCTTTTAAAAGACGCGCAGGCATGCACCGTTCTTTCCCCCGGCAGTGGCTGGGGGGGGGGAAAATGTTCGCAATTGGCAAATGATACAATTGTTCACAAATCGGCAATGACACAAATTACAGCGTAGATGGCACGCCCCGCGCGCGGCAAAGCCGCACGCGGGAAGCGGGTCAGCCCTTCAGCGAGGATAGCGGCGCGAGGCGGACGAGGGGTTCGACGAGGTCGCGCTCGGAACGGATGACGTCCTCGATGTCCTTGTAGGCCTGGGGGGCCTCGGAGAGGTCGAGGCGGCCCTTGGCCTTGCCGAACTTCCTGTAGGGATGCCAGCGCTCGTAGACGATGCCGTCCAGGGCCGCGTCGCACTGCTCGGGCGTGAGGGTCGTGCAGGCCGCGATGCGGCTCATCTTCCGGCCCGCGCCGTGGGAGCAGCTTTCGAAGGAGTCCGGGTTGCCGAGGCCGCGCACGATGTAGCTGGCTGCGCCCATCGAGCCGGGGATGATCCCGAGTTCGTCCTTCTTGGCGCTCGTCGCGCCCTTGCGGTGGACGCAGACCTTCTTCCCGAAGTGCTCCTCGAAGGCGGCGTAGTTGTGGTGGACGTCCAGTTCGCGCACGAACGAGGCCTCCGGCGCAAACTCCGCGACGGTCTCCTTGAACGCGGCCATCATCCGGCGGCGGTTCTCCTTGGCGTAGCGAAGCGCGAAGAGCATGTCCGTGAAGTAGTCGTGGCCTTCCGGCTCCTCGATCGGAAGGAACGCCAGATCGGGGTCGGGCAGTCGCACGCGGTAGTGCCCGCAGTGCTTCGCCGCGATGCGGTGGTAGTACTCTTCGATCCGCTTGCCGAGGTTGCGCGAGCCGGAGTGAATCATGAGCCACACCTTTGCGCCGCCCTCCGGCTCGCCGGCGCCGCCGTCGACGGGCGTGCTTCGCTGCAGCTCGACGAAGTGGTTGCCGCCGCCGAGCGTGCCGAGGTTCATGCGGTCCAGCTTGCCGGGCCACATTTCGCAGCGCTGCCCGTTGTGCGCGAGGTATTCCTCGAATCCCTCCCACGCCTGCACCGCCTTGTGCGAGACGCCCTCGCCGACAGGGATGCGCTCCTTGAGCTTCTCCTGCAGCGCGCGGCGCACGCGGATGTCCGCGAAGCGCTCCCCCGGCAGGTCCGTCTCCACTGCGCGCATGCCGCATCCGATGTCGACGCCCACCGCGGCCGGGATCACCGCCGCGTCCGCGGCCACGACGCCGCCGATCGGCATGCCGTAACCCTGGTGGCAGTCGGGCATCAGCGCCACGTGCGAGAAGAGAGCGGGATGGTGCGAGAGGTTCTCCGCCTGCGCGAGCGCGCCCGGTTCGACATCGGCGCACCATGAGCGGATGGGAAGGGAATTTTCGTCGAATTGCTTTGTCCAGTGCATTTTCTGTAGGGCATGCTGGCGGAGATCGTGCCGCCGCCTTGTCGCGGCGCCGTCCCGACTCTGCCGGCATGCGTGGTTCCATCGGGACAATTCCGCAAAGCAAGATGCGTGCCAGACTTCGGTCAATCCGCAGGCGAACGCCAAAAGGTGGGGGCGTTTCCACGAAACGCCCAAAAGGCGGACGCGCCGTTGGCGCGTCTCTACCATTGCAATGAATCCCCTTCAGGCGACAGAAATCTAGAAATATCGCGAGATTTCTATTTTAGGGGACGATGCCGCGTTGCGGCGCCACACCCCGCCACGCGCACGGACGTCGCGAGGGGCGCGAAGCGTGCGTCAAGGTTTCAGGGCCGAGATCGGACAGACGATCGTTCCGTCAGGCCGCCGGTAGGCGTAACAATGCAATGGCTTCTGCGCGCGGAAGCACCGGCTCATTGCGCTCTCCGTGAGAGGGGCGCAAGTTTCGGCCGGATTCTCAGACAAATGCCGTTCCAATCGATTTGATAGGGATTCTTGCCCGCCCCGATGGCTTGGAAGAGACGCGCCGCCGCCGAGGGAGAGCGCGGCGCGGGGGTGCGGATGACAGGAACGGAGATGACGAGGACTTCGATGCCGGACGGGGCGAGCCAGTCTGTCCATTGACCGAGGATGCCATTCTCGAAGTCTTTCGTGGCCGCGAATTCGTCCGGCGTGGCGTCCGGATCGCGGAATACGACGTAGCAGAGCACGGGCAGAACGCCCCGGGCGAGACCCGCGCGGTGACACGCCGACGCCGTCCGGTGCACGAGTTGGTAGGGGATGTGCGCGAGCGATTCTGCCGTCGCGCCGCGGCGAAGCGCACCGGCGGCTCGCACTTCGGCGATCCATGCTTCGAGAACGTCCGGTTTGCGAGAGATGACGTTTGTGCCGTCTTCCCGGATCCAATCCTCCACGGTTTGATACGATCCGAAGTGCGGCTCGGTCCACTTGCCTTCGACGGCGATTCGCAGATGCGCGCCGAGAAGCATTGCGTCGGACATCGACGGTCTGCCGATGGCGCGTCCGGTTTCAGGATCGCGCGGCCATGTCGGATATTCGAGGAAGCGCTCGAATCGTTCCGGTTCGGGGCCTTCGACGTCCAGGATTGTTTCGACGTATTCGAGCAGCCCGTCCAGGTCCGGGGACGGCCTCATCAGCTGCGCGAGCGGCAGCGACGAGGTGCGGACGGAGTAAACCGGCGTTCCGGCCATGCATTCCATCACGGCTGGATACGGCATCCGTTTGCGTCCGAAGCCGCAGACGGGTTCCGTGGCGGGGTGGATGGCCTCGGGGTTGGCGCCTCGCGCGTGCGCGAGGACTTTTTCATTTGTCTGGTTGTTTCGTTTCATGGGACCGGAGCATAGCAGATGCCCCCGTTTGCGCCCGCCGAAAATTCTCATTGCATTTCTGGGGACGTTTTGAGAGACTCCTCGCCGATGAAACAAAACGAATGGAAACGGGGTGCGAAGCCTCCGAAACGGAACCACCACGGGCGCCGCATCGAGGAGCTCGCGAACCAGCGGAAGAAACGGCGCCTGAAGCGGTTCGAAGGGCCCGACAAACCGCTGCCGGAAGCGCCGCCCTCGCTCTGGGACATTCGTGACGCCCTTGCCGCCGCACACGGTTCCGGCCGCGCCGCGCTGCGCCTCGGCTGGCTCGTTCACCGGTTGAAACGGACAGCGGGAAACGAATGCGATGGCGCGGACGTGACCGTTTGGTGGGATAGCGAAAAAGTGGAGGACGAACACCGAGTCCCGAGTGTCCGCAGCAGTCTTTGCGACTGCCGGTTCGACGAAGAAACCCTGGAGGACGAAGACATCGACCTCTCTGCCCGCTACAAAACGCTCATGCGCCACAAGCGGCTTTGGGAGCGTTTCGCCGACCGCTTCGGCCTTGATCGCGCCGCAGACCCGGACGCCACCTTCGCGTCCTGGCCCCCGGCCGCCCGCTCGTTCCTCGACCTCCACGGCGCGACCGCGGCGTCGCTGCTACGAGGGCTGGACGAAAGGAAGATGGTTCGTCGGCAACGCCCGACAACTTAAACCATCCCGCAATTCCGTTTGACAGTGTCCGTAATATTCTCGACCGACAAATCCTCTTCAGAATACGAGAAAACGCGGAGCCCGATTTTGTCGGACAGGAATCGTCCGTACAATTTCTTTTCGGTGGGCGTCATTTTGTCGGAGATCAACGACTTGTATATTGCCGACTTTTTGCAAAGCAGCAATCCCGGCACGACGTTCATTTTGGCGTCAACAGAACGGTCCGTTTTTTTGAATTGCTTACTTTGTTTATATGCCTTAAGGAAAGTGTCAAAGCCTCCTTTCTCGTCCATAAGCATTTTCCAGAAGGTGAATATCTCGAACATCGCCCGGAGAGGATGTTCGTCCGAATCAACCTTTTTCACCTCAAGTAAAAACAGGTTATTGTTTTTCCAATCTACAGAAACCAGATCGATTTTCCCATAAGCGGAACGACTGGAACAATCCAGTGGCAACTCGTAATCGATTACTTGTCCGATGGGCGTGCCCCCCTTGCCGAAGAACGCGCGCGTTGATGCGCACAGTTGCCGTTCCGTGAATTCGGCAAACGACTTGCCTTTCAGAAAACTTTCCTTGTCGTCGGACAGCCCATTGTGTTCATAACCGAAGGGCTTGCGCTTTTTGATGTAGAGTCGTTCCGTTGTCGTGATTCCGTGGTAGATCGAATTCCAGTTCTCAAACAACACTTTGAGCATTTTTTCGGATTCAACAATACACCTCAGCGCCAAAATCCGGAAAACATCTTTCGGAGCAATCGGCAAATTGATCGTCACGCCTGGGAGGTCCAAGAGGACGGGGCGGTGGTCGGAGGCGGCGGGTTCGTCGACGACGCGGGCGACGGCGCCGCGGAAGGCGTCCGCGTGAGCGCGGTCGACGGCGACGTAGTCGATGCAGCGGTCGGGCGCGTCGGCGGGGAACGTCGGGACGGAGGGGTCGGTGAGCACGGCGAAGCCGCGCCCGATCCGGCGGAGGGTGACGTCATCCGGGGGCGCGTTCCAGTCGCCGGCGAGGAACACGGGCTTCGGCGACGGGAGGAGTTCGGCGAGGATGCGGTCGACGGACTCTGCGCGGTCGCCATCGTGGAGCGACAGGTGCGTCACGGCGAAGACGAAGGCGCCGAAGTCGGCGACGAGGAGCGCGCGGTCCTCGTCGTGCGGCGACGGGAGCGGAACGACGCGCACGGAACCGGGGCGTTCGCGGGACAGGAGGGCGATGCCGTACTGCCCGCCCTCGAAGTCGATGGACCGCGCGAAGACGGCGTGGAGGCCGGTCGCGCCGGCGAGGGCGGCGGCCTGGTCGACGCCGCCGGAGCGGCGCGTCGCGCGGTCGACCTCCTGCAGGGCGACGACGTCGGGCGCAAGCGCGCGGATCGCCGCGGCCTGGCGATCGAGCGCCGGGGAGAGGTCCATCCCTTGGCCCGCGCGGATGTTGTAGGTGAGGATTCTCATGGCGCGCATTCTACACTTTTCCGCCCGGCTCCGCCAGCGCGATGCGAAGCGTCGCGCTGGCGCAGTCCGGCTCCGCTTCGCGCTCGATCCGCGCGTCCGGCAGGAACGTGCGGACGACTTCCCAGTTGGTGGTTTCGTGCAGGGTGTCCTTGCCCTTGACGAAGACGCCGGCCCCGCCGAGCGCGACGATCGGGACGACAAGCTGGTCCGCCAGGTGAGGGCACGCGGGCGCGCCGGTCTTGAGATACTTGCGCACGGCGTTCATCACGCGGTGGGCGACTGTCTTGCGCGAGAGGTCGTATTCGCCGATCGAGGAGAACACGGCCGTGACGCGCTCGAACTCGAGCGAAACCCAGACGGCGTTGCCGGGGCCTGGAGACTCGACCTCGCGCACTTCGCGCTCGAACGCCAGCTCCGGGAACTTCTCCATGAGGATGTCGGCCTCCGTCTCCGCGATCGCGATCTGGATGCCGCTTACGATTGCGGAGACGCGCGCCCGGCGCAGCGCCCCGGTCTTCTCCAGGGCGAACGGGCGCGCGTCCGCTTCGTTGAAGGGCTCGACGCGCAGGCGGATCTCGCCGCCGCCGGCCGGGTAGAAGCCGCGCATCGGGCACTCGGCCTCGACCCGCGCGCCCATCGCGTGCAGCTGCGGCAGGTAGCTCTCCGCGAAGAAGTCCCAGGTCGGGGCCCACGGGACGTGCGTTCCGCCCGTGATCGCGACTTCGGAGGGTTCAGGAGCGCGCAGAAGAACAGGCAGGACCGTCTGCGCGACGAGGGTCGCGCTGCCCGCCGACCCGACGTCGAACCGGTAGGCGCCGCCACGGATCGCTCCGGGCGAGAAGGAAAGCGTCGTCGAGCCCAGTTCGGCGCCATCGGTCTTCGCGCCGCAGATTTCCGCTACGGCCTTCACCGCCGCGAGGTGCTGGCGCTTGAGACCCGGCTTCTCCCGCCCGGCGCGGATATTCTCCAGCTGGAGCGGCCGGCCGGTCAGCGCCGAGAGCGAAAGCGACGTGCGCAGAATCTGCCCGCCGCCCTCGCCGAAGGAGCCGTCGAGGAAAACGGGTGAAGCCTCAGCCGTGGCGGGGTGCGGCACTCCGCCACGCGGGAGTTCGGAAGAGGAATGGTAAGAAATCATTGTTGAAAGGTTGAAAAGCGGAAAGGCTACAAGTCGCGAATTCAAAGTTCGTGATGCCAGCTAGCAAAGGGCATGCGGCCGCGCAAGAAAAAGCGCCGCCGGGCGGAGACCCGCCCGGCGGCGGAAACGGAACGAGGGAGGAATCGGACGGAACAAGGATTACGGATTTTGGCTTGAATCGAAATGGTTGAGTCATTGCGGTTTGAGCTTTCATCTCTCCTCGCCGGAGAGACCCGTTGCCGGTATCTGGATCGGTGCGCATTTGAAATGCGCCTGGGTGTCCGTCCTACCTGGTGCCGTTTCTTGGACGGCGTCCGGGCAGTCCTGGCCGGGCACAATTCCCGACGATAGCCCGGACTCCGGCAAAGCGCTACGTCAGGTCGGGCAGGTCGACACGCGTTGAGGCGTTGTATTCGTCGAGCTTGTCCTGCAGGGCGTCGGCGCGCTCCTGCAGGGCAGCCGTCTTCGCAAGAAGCTCGGTCTGGCGAATCGCCACGTCCCAGCGCCGCTCGACGGTGCCGCGGTAGTCGTGCTCCAGAACGACCTCGTCGTCTGTGTTCACCGAACCGATGAAGGCGAGCAGGGACTTGGTTTCTTCCAGCTCGACGATGATCGCGATGATGCCATCGTTCGCCTTCGCGATAGCGGCCTTGACGGCGGCGAGCAGCGCCGAGAGGCGTTCGGCCTCCGCAAACGTCGCGGCGACATCCACGGCGCGGGGCGACCCTGCCGCCTTGCGGTTCTCCTTCTTCACCAACTCCTGCGCCTTGCGAAGTCTGCCGGCGATGCGGTTCTTTTCCTTGAGGGCTCGTGCAAGTGTGACGTTCATTGTGTTTCTCCTATGTTTTGGTGATTGAATCCTAGCGTTCGGCGGCCGTTCCCCTCGCGGGGCCGCCCCTGGCGGCGGGCGCCCGCCGCCAGGGGGTCCCGGTCCGCGTGGCCACCGCGCC
>DJYI01000121.1:58758-59305 GCA_002448475.1 Verrucomicrobia bacterium UBA6982 | reverse complement strand
GCCACCGCGCCGCATCCGGGACGGTTTGGTGTAAAGCAAGGGGTGTGCCAACTTCTGGCGAACTGCCGGTTTCGCGATGGAAAATGTCGCCTCGGCAGGCTGCGCGCCAGAAAAAATGCTTTTTTTCCACGGCCTGGGGAACGCGGCACGGC
This sequence comes from Verrucomicrobia bacterium UBA6982, assembly GCA_002448475.1. GTDB lineage: Bacteria > Verrucomicrobiota > Kiritimatiellia > RFP12 > UBA3636 > UBA3636. Next base: position 59,153 of record DJYI01000121.1, on the reverse strand, counting down.
GCCGGTCCCAGGCATGCGCGAGGGACAATGCTAGAAACTTCGATATGTTTCTAGAAATAAATCCAGATTGCTTCGTTTTTCCCATGCAAGAGACCGGCGGCGTCTTGGAGAACGCGGGCATTCTTTCAAGCCGGTGGTCGAGCGCATAGCGGGAATTCCCTGCTCCATTTCAACCCGGACCGTGAAACCGGCGAGGAATGGAGCGTATGCAACCGCCACCTTGCCAGCGAGCATCCAGCGCGCCGCCTCGGCGAAACCCGCGGCCCCAGCGCCAGCCGCGGCCGCCGCGAGGAACGAGACAAGGAGCTGCGCTATGTCGCCTAGGATGCGCCATTACTCTTGCAATTCGCGACGCAGGCGTTCGCCCTGTCCGGATTCCAAGGGTGTGACCAAAC
>DJYI01000121.1:44464-58718 GCA_002448475.1 Verrucomicrobia bacterium UBA6982 | reverse complement strand
GGGTGTGACCAAACTTTGTCAGAACGCAAAGGACGCAATCGCGCGGGCCGATGTGTCATCGAACGCCGCTGCGCGGCTATGACACAATCGGCCCGCATTTTTTGCCGGGCCAAAAGCAGTGGACTGAAAATGGCGGCTTGTGGCATAGCCGCCGCCGGCGGCGTCCGGAGGATCCGTCCAATCCGGTTTTCGATGAAGTGTACTATGGTTGGGCTTTGTTCGAGTGGAGCAAAAACCAATTGACCCTCGTCGATTCGGCTCTTTGTCTCGAACCGAACACGGGAATAATCGTCGGAAGTTCGACAATTGTGCCGATTCCCGAACCGTCCTCGTTCGCGCTTGCTGCGCTGGGCGTCGCCGCTCTGCTCCGACGGTGGCATAGCCATCGGTTGCAAGGCAGTCCTTGATCGTGATTTTAGCACTTGGTTCGTTGGCCAGATCGGTCATTGACTGAAGTCAAATACATGTGGGCAAAAAGGCACGACAATAATCTGTCCGTGCGAAATCTACGGTGGCGTCCACATATTCTTAGGTTCCAGATGTATCTCGCGCGAAGTTCGCAAAGTCCGCATATCAATGATTGGCTTTGTCGATCGTCGAGTTGGTCGGTCGTCGATATCGATTGGCTTTGTCGATCGTTGAGTTGGTCGGTCGTCGACTAAATCGACCAAATCGACTAAATCGACCAAATCGACTAAATCGACCAAGCCAATCGTACTGCATCCGTTGAGGGCGCGCGATCACGGCCCCTACCGGGGTGGTTAGGCGACGCGATATCCCGGTTTGCCGTTGTTGTTTTCCTTTCGGCCTAGAACCAGAGCGAGAACCAGTTGGCGGGGTCGTCGAGGTTCGAGACGGATGCGTAGTCGGCGACGGGGATTTCGCGGGTTTCGCAGCTGCGCTCCAGGACGAGGATCCACGGCTGCGGGACGCCGGCGTTCGCGGCGGTGCGCGGCGCTGGTCGCAGCGCGGCGGCGCGCCAGCCCTGACCGCGCAGGGAGGAGGCGAAGAGAGTCTCTTCGCGCGACGTGCCGGCGAGCCGTCCCTTGGCCAGCACAAGCGGGCCGCGCAGGACGCGCATTGCGGATTCGTGGCGCGAAAGTCCCGCCATGTCCGGCGTGTACCACTCCATGAAGTGGACGGTGTAGTCCGGGATTTCGTCATGTCCGTTCTGCGGCGAAGGCGGAAGGTCCTCTTCGGCCGGGGCGGTCCATTCGACGAGGCGCGGCGAGAGGTCGAAGCGCAGCAGCCAGGCATTGTCGCCGGCGGCGGCATCGATTTCGAGCCAGTTGCCATTGTGGGCCGCGCGACGCGCGGCCTGCAATACCATGACCGCGGGCAGGATGCCCGCGCTCCCAGGCGACGACGCGCTCCCAGACGACGCCGCGCTCGCAGGCGACGCCGCGGGCAAGATGCCCGCGCTCCCAGGCCAGCGCGGGATGCGGAGGCGGATTTTGCACGGCGTCGCGAGGGTCGCCTTGACCGTGACCGGGCCGTCGGCCCACGGGTAGCCGCCGGAAATTTCGACGCGGTCGCCACCGAGGGTCGCCGCGCCGTCGGTGTAGAGCAGGACGCAGAGCGCGCCGTCGGCGGCGCGCGCGAATTGGCTCCCGGCGTAGTCGAAGTAGGTGCGCATCATGTTGTCCGGGCAGCACTGGTGGAGCGTCATGCCGGTCTGCGCGGGAGCGGAGAGATGCCGTGTGCCATGCGAGCGCACGATGTGCGCGCCCCAGCGTCCGTCGCGGTAAACGCCGGCCAGAAAGGCGTTGAGGAACGCCTCCTCGATGAAATCGGCGTAGCGGGGCTCGCCCGTGAGAAGCAGCAGTTCGCGGTTGAAGCGGATCCAGTGCACGACGTCGCAGAGTTCGGTCATGCCGTTCACATGCGCGGCAGCGTGGAGGAAGTGGTCGAAGTAGCCGGCGCTTCCCATCGGGTTCAGTTCCTCGCGCACGAGGTGGTCGTGCCACGCGAGCACGGCGTCGAGGACGCGCCGCTCGCCCGTGACGCGGTAGTATTCAACGAGTCCTTCGAGGCAGCTCAAAATCTCGTATGCCTTGGCCCAGAAGGTCGGGAGCGGATACCACGAGACGACCGGTTCCGCGCGGAAGGCGTCGCGGATCAGCGTCGCGGGAGAGGACGGCACGGAGGGATCGGGATCCATGGCGCGCACGATGTCGCGGGCTAGCGCAATGTAGCGTTCCGTGCCGGTAAGGCGGTAGAGCTCCAGAAGGGGGCGCAGGATGCTCATCGAGGAAATGCCATGCCACGCGCCGGTTTGTTCCAGCGTGAGGCAAAGGCGGCCGAGCTGCGCGATCAGATGGTCGGCCATCTTCACGGCGGCGGCGAGGCATTTGGCGTCGCCGGTCGCCTTGTGAAGGTCGATCAGCGCCCAGAGCGTGTACTTGCGCCCCCAGACGTTGAAGCACCAGTGCTGGCGCGCGTCGGGATCGTCGGGGTTGTTGCGGAGGAAGTCCTCGCGCGAGTAGGTGGAGAGGTAGCCGTTTGGCTTCTGGAACTCGGCGATGAATTCGTGCGCCTTTTCGAGCACCCAGGCGCGCAGCTCGGGATCGCGCGTGTAGACGACAGCACCCGCGAAGCAGAGCATCGTCTTGCCCCAGTATTCGTTCTGCCAGCCGGGACCGTCGGGATTCGTGTCGTCCCAGTGGGTGCGGAAGGCGTTCACGGCCTCCTCGTACATTGGCCCGCGAGCCCAATCCGAATAGGCGCGGGCGCGGAGGCAAGTGTCCGCCGCTGCGCCCGCGACGCCGAGGAGACGCGCGTCGCCGGGAGCGGCGGGAGTCAGGAAGTCTTGGAAAGTGGATGGGGCGGCAGACGCTGCATTCATTTTGTCGAAAATGTCGAACGGTGAAAAAAATCCTATCATGGAATCGCGCGGGGGTGCCATCGCCAAGGCGCCGTCGCGCAAAAACTGGCCTAGGCCGGTTCCGCCCAGGGTGGTCACGGGCGAGCGATGCGGCCGGAGAGGCCGTCCAGCAGCGCGCGCTTGCGCGGGTTGTCGGAGGAGGGCGCGAAGCAGTCGGGGGCCGTTCCGAAGGCGACCGGTTCGTGTTCGACGCTCCAGCCTTCCCATTCCCGGAAGGCGTGGTAGGTCCAGTCCCAGCCGTATTCGCGGAAAAGTTCGATGCAGTCCTCGATGTAGCGGTCGGCCCCCGGCGCCCAGGCGGAGGCGGAGAACTCGCCGACGTAGATCTTTGCTCCGTGCCTCCGCTCGAATTCGCGAACCGGGGCGAGCGTCCGTTCCAGATACGCGCGGTCCTTGCCGGGCGCGGGATAGGACACCGCCGTTTCCGGCGAGAACGTGCGGCCCGCCTTGGGAATCTGGTGCGTGAAGTCTCCCGGCTCGTACATGTGGAGCTGGTAGATGACGTTGGTCAGATCGAGCGGACAGAGGTATGAAAAGGCGAGCGGCGAATCCATGTTGTTGGACTCCACGACAATCGGCGTCTCCGGATCGATTTCGCGGATCGCCTCGGCGGCGAGGCGCTGGAGCGTCCAGTAGTCGAACGCCGCCGGAGCGCGCTGGTTCGGTTCGTTGCAGAGGTCGTAGCCGTAGATGCCGGCGCGGCCGAGGAAGCGGCAGGCGATGTCGCGCCAAAGCGCCACGAATTCGTCGGCAAACGCCTTTTCGCGGAACATGAGGAACCCGTTTTCGTCGCTTCCGCCGGGAGGCGTGTGCAAATCGACGACAACCTCCATGCCGTAGCTGACGGCCAACGGCAACACGTCCCGGTCGAGGTGGTCGAGACGTCCGTCGAGCCAGGCGCGGTAGCGCGCGAGGTAGGCCGTGGGCGCCTCGCCGGGGCGCGGCTTCGGGCCGTTGGTCATCTGGAAGCGCAGGAGAGTCGCGCCCCATGCGGCAAGAGTCTGGAAATCGTCCTCGGTCATGTCGCGCGCGGGGGACATCACGCCGCGGAGGGGCTGATTGTTCACAATTGGCAATTGAGACAATTGTCCACAAATGTCATTAGTGATCAATTGATATTTGTGACAGTTGTCATTTGCGAACGATTGTGAACATTTCAAATACGCGCACCGGAGGGTCTGGTTTGTCACGGGCCAGTAGGGTTCGCCGGCGTTGATTTCCAGCGTGGAGAGATCGAAGACGATGCGCCCCGAGACGCCCTGGAGACCGAGAAAAAGCGTTCCCGTCGGCGAGCGGCTTCCGCCGGAAAGGGTGTCGGAGACTTCGAGCGAGCGCCGGGCGAAGGGCGTCGCGGGACGCCGCGCCTCGGGCCAGAATTCGATCCCGGAGAGACCGCCGGAGAAGTGGAACATGAACTTCAGGCCGTGCGTGGACTTGGATGCCGTAGAGATCGGCCCCGCCTCGGCCATGATCTTCGCCCCAAGAGTCCGTCCCTCGAAGGGAGCGAGGTCGAGCGTCGCCGTCGCGCCATACATCCCTTCCGGGGCGTTCGCGGGGACGTCCACTACAAGAAGGTTGCCGTCGATTTCGGCGAATGGGGATAGCGTCCAGTCGAGCTCGGATGCCAGGGCGGCCGCGGAACACGCGAGGCCCCCGGCGAGGAGGCTCATGGACAGGATAGCGTGGAGGGCGGGGCGTTTCATGCCGGGCGGATGTTGACGAGCCAGATCGAGTTGTCGCTGCCGTAGCGCTCGCAGCCTTGCGGCTGCATCCATTCGGCCGTGACCAGCCATGACGCGCCGGCGTCTTCGGCGACGCAGAAATTCCCCAGTCGCGCGCCGAGTTCCGGGACCAGTGGAAATTCCGTCTCCCGGACAAGACCGCCGCGCTCCGGATCGAAAAGCGACATGAATACGGGAGCGCGGTTGCGAAAGACGTGCCCGTTGGCGGCGGTCTCGCGCGTGTAGGCCAGAAACAGGGATTCGCCGCAGACGATCCAATGCTGCTGCGTGTTACGGTTTCCGATGGGCGTTCCGTCAGTCCAGGTCCAAATCCGGGGTTGCGAGAAGGAAAGACCGCCGTCCGCGCTTTCGCACCACATTCCCGCCTCGTCGCTTCGAAGGGTCAGGAACGTCCTTCCGCCAAGGCGGGCTAGCGACGGCTCGCAGATACCACGTGCGAGGTCGTCCATGCAGAGCGGGACGCCGGCGCGGACGACTCCGAATCCGTCGTCTTGCCAACCGTAGCGCACGGTGACGCAACGGCTTTTGGAACCTGCACCGACGGGGCGGAAGTAGAACGGCGTCAGGATGTCTCCGTTCTCGCATTCCAACGCTTGGCCAAAGGGCATTGCCATTTCGCACTCAAACGGGAACGGCAGTTCGCGGAACCCGGTGAAACGCCCCTGCGCGACATCCACGGACACCTGAATCGGCATTCCGTAGCGGCGGCCGCCGACATAGCGTTGGAAGGGCACCATGTCGTCCTGGTAGAGCTGCTCCATGCCAAGCGCGAACCATCTGTCCGTCTTGGGCGCATATCGGACCGTTGCATAGCGGGCCGACCGCAACCCGTCGATCCAGCCGCCGGCGATGTCCGTTTGCTCGGCCGGCTCGCTCCATGTCCGACCGCCGTCCGCGCTTTTCGAAAGGAACTGCCCGACGAACACATCCGATCCGGAGAGCAGAAGGCGCTGGAAGGCGAGCAGGGCGTTGCCTTTTCCGTCGAACGCGACCGATGGTTGGACCTTGCAGGTTTTCCCGTCGAATCCGGGGAAAAGGCGTCGGCGCGAAACATGGTACTGCGTGAAAGGCTGCTTGGACATGGCAAGTGTTCGATGGCCAACTCTGATTCTAACTGCAATTGCCGAGCTCGCGGATGGCATTCGCGCAGTACGGGCCGGGATCGTGGCGCCGAAGAATGCCGAGGGCGTCGATGCGCCTTGCGAAGGCGGCGTATTCCCCGTCGGTGAGCGGCGCATAGGGGTGGCGGTAGGGGCCGCAGTCGAGGCCGATGTATTTCATCATGGCCTTGCGGTAGGACCAGTTCTCGTTCTCGATCATCAGCTCCACGACGCGGTTCGCCTCGTCCTGCATCCTCGCCGCACCCTCGGCGTCGCCCGCGAAGGAAAGGCGGCAGATTTCCGCGAAGTGGCGCGGAATGATGTTGTAGGTCGTCCCGATGCCGCCTGAAAAGACGTTGCGGAGGGCGAGCGCGCAGACGAGCTGCTCGTCCTTTCCGGCGAAGAAGATCGCCTCCTTGCCCTTTTCGACGAGCCGGCGGCGCAGGCACTGCACGGCGAAGTAGTCGGAACCGGTGTATTTCATGCCCTTCACGTTCGGGAGGTCGAAGAACCGGACGTCCCTGTCGGGCAGGACCTCTGCCCCGATGGAGTAGATCATGAAGGGCAGGTCCGTCGCGTTCGAGATGCGCTCGTAGTGGCGGTAGGCAGCCTCGAAGCTCTGCCCGAAATAGACGGGCGCGACGGACGAAACCCAGTCGATGCCGACCTTCGCCGCATGGCGCGCGAGATCGACGGCGTCGTCCGTGGCGACGCAGCCGACGTGGGCGATGAGCTTCGCCCGCCCCGCAACGGCCTTCGCCGCCCGGTCGAAGACGCGCTTGCGCTCGTCGAGCGAGAGGAGGAACCCTTCGCCGGTCGAACCGGTCAGGTAGAAGCCGACGAGGCCGTTGGAGAGTCCGTGCTCGACGAGGCGTTCGATCATTTCCTCGTTGACGCCGCCGTCAGGTGCGTATGGCGTGAACATCGCGGCGTAGGCGCCGCGCATTCCGGAGAATTCTTCGCCTTTGAAGTCGATTTCGTTCATTTTCGCAAGGATTGACGGCAGGAACGGATGTGTTGCCGATGCGGTCGCCGCCGCGCGATTTGGAGGGCGAACCGCACCGGCAATCTTCACGATGGAATGACGCTACGGAAGCGTCACGCAGAGGCGGAAGCCGTACTGCCAGTCTCCGGTGACCGGCGTATTGCTGGAGCGGTAGGCCGAACGGTTGGGTGGGGAAAACGTATTGACGTGGCTGCTTCGGAAGACGCGCTTCGTTCCAGAAGACGGGCCTGCCGGATCGGTTGCGACCGAACCTGACGCATCGTAGTCGCCGTACCAGTCAAGGCACCATTCGAGCAGGTTTCCGTACATGTCGTGGAAGCCCCACGGGTTTGCGGGCTTGCCGCCGACGGCGTGGACGCTGGCACCGTTGTCGCTGTTGTAGTAGTACCAGGCGATCTCCGCCACGTCCGGATTGCCGTATGGTTTTTCGTTCCCCTTGCCGTTGTACATGGCCGTAGTTGTTCCGGCGCGGCAGGCGAACTCCCACTGCGCCTCGGTCGGAAGGTCGAAGGCGATGCCGAATGCGGTCTGGGCCGAGCCGAGGAAACCGCCGGCGGCGGAGTGGCCGTCCGCAGGCCAGTCGCCGGAACGCAGTACGGAGTACTTGACAGCGCCGACTGGGCACTGGTCTGGATCGTCGCCGGAGAAGGTCGAAAGCTGGGCGGAGGCGTTTTCGGTTCCGCCCATGAGCGCGTACTGCCGCCGCGTCGTCTCGTAGATGGCCAGATAGTAGTCCTTCGTGAACGAAACGCGGTGCTGCACCTCGTTTGCGCCACGGTTCGCCTCCGTCGTCGGCGAACCCATGAGGAAGGTTTCGCCGGCGGCGTGGACCTTCTTCATCACGAGGTGGGTCGTGCGGTACTTGTCGTTGGCGAGGCCGCCGTCGGGGAGGTAGTCGAGCGACGGGTAGTAGGCGACGGCCTTGGTCTCAAGGTCGATGTCCATCACGTCCGGCGGGACGTCGGCGGCCCAGGCCTTGAGCTGAACCTTGACCACCGGGCCGTCGAAGCGCTGGTCGGGCCAGCTCTTGCGCGCGAACCACTGGATCGAGTGGGTGCCGGCGGGGACGAGCGCAAAGCAGTCGCCCACGACGTTCTGGATGTTCGCGCCGCCGATGGAGACGCCGTTCGTGAGGACGTCCAGCGTGACGTAGGCCGGCTCGTCGAGCGTGTAGGAGACGCTCACGACGCGGCGGGAGTCCTGCGAGACGGAGAACCCGGAAATCTGCGGATCGGCGGGGTCGGCGAAGGCCGGGGCGGCGAGGGAGGCCGCAAGGAGAAGTGTGGAGAGCGTATTTTTCATGGTGTTTTTTCCTTGGTTTGCAAGGTGTGTTTTCCGCGTCCCGGAGGACTACCGGACGATGAGGATCGTTTCTTCGAGCTTGAACGTCGTGAAGTCGTTCAGCGTCGCCTCCGCCGTCGTAGAGCAGCGGGAGAGGAACGCGGGCAGCGCCCATTCGACGACGTGCGCGAGCGATGGCGCGGCGAGGAGAGCTGGCAGGATGGCGATGAGGGCTTTTTTGCGCATGGTGTGGAGACTCCTTCGGTTGTGGTTCCGTTTTCGCGTCGGCGGCCGTTCGTTCGGACTTTCCGGACGGGCGTTCCGCAGAACACGCCACGGATTCTACCCTGCCGCCGGGCTCCCCGCCAGACCACGATTTCGGCAATATGTCACGATTCTGGAAATCCGATGCTCAAATCATGTTTTTTTGTTGCGCACAAGCCCCGTTTCGGGTAGCATGGCCGCCATGCGTCCGAACGACCAGCTGCGGCAGCGCCACGTGGTGGCCCTGCTCTCGATCAGCGTCTTCTCCGGCCAGCGCAAGCTCGGCGGGATGATCGATTTCTTCAACGAGCGGCTCGTTGAAGAGAGCCGCAAATGGAACTTCGACGTGCTCTACGGATACGAGCGCCTGACGGACTCGTTCGTGCGGAACCTCGTCCGAAGCGGCGTGGACGGCTTTGTCCTGCTGGACCACCCGCCGGAGCGCGTCGTGGAGCGCCTTGTCGCCGCCGGGTTTCCGTGTGTGGTCGAGTCGCCGGAGCGCTTCGCCTGCGAACCGGCCCCGAATTTCGCGCGGATTTTCTGCGACACGAGGGCGCTCGCGCGCGCCGCCGCCGTCCATTTCGCGGCGCGACAGGCGTTTCGGGGCTTCGGCTTCGCGGGCACGGAGCGCGAGGAGCCGTGGGCGACGGAGCGCGGGAATCTCTTCCGGGAGGCGCTGGCGGAGCGCGGCATCGACTGTTCCGTTTGCAGACCGCGAAGGCGGAGCCTGCGGCGGTGGCTCGCGCGGCTGCCGAAGCCGGCGGCGGTCTGCGCCGCGCACGACGCGATGTCCAGGCGCGTCGTGGACGAATGCCTTTCCATGGGGCTGCGCGTCCCGGACGACGTGGCCGTGCTAGGCTTCGACGACGATCCCGTCTTCTGCCTCGCCCCCGCCCCGCGCCTTTCGTCCGTGGCGCAGGATTTCAGGCGTTGCGGCTGGCTCGCGGCGGAAACGCTGGAGCGGCTCATGGACGGCGAAACCGGCATTCCGGAGACACTTTCATACGGTGTGCGCGGAGTGGCGATCCGCGAATCGACGATGCCGGACTCGCCGCACGCGGCCCTTGTGCAGCGCGCGGTCGAGTGGATCGATGCCAACGCCTGCCGGAACGTCGGCGCGGAGGAGCTGGCCGCGCACCTCGGCGTCTCGCGGCGTCTCGTCGATCTGCGCTTCCGGGAAATCCTGGGCCGCTCGATCTACGAGGTGATCCGCGACCGGCGGCTGGAGGAGGCCAAACGGCTGCTGCGGCACACGGGAGAATCCATTGCCGAGATCACGGCGCGCTGCGGTTTCGAGAACAAAACGCACCTGAAAAACCTCTTCCGGCGGCGCGTAGGCTGCTCCATGCGCCAGTGGCGGACGGGCGGCGGCGCCAGCGAAGGTCGCTGAAGGGCTTTGCCGGGCCGCCATCGTCGTCCTCGGCCGGTCGGGCGGTCCGACGCGCGAAGTTCCCCGACAGGCGCACGGACGTCAAGCGCGCCCCGTGGTCAGGCGCGGTGGCACGAGACGGTCCGGGTCGGGGAAATCCGGCGGGGCGGGGGAGTTTTTTCGCGGCAGACCTGAAGGGCCGCCGGGCATCGGGGCGCGAAGGAGCATCCGGGGGCGCCCCAGTCGCGCGGAGGCGGAACCCTTCCGCGGATTTCGGCGAGGTCCTCCACGCGAGACCCTTCGAGACGCGGAACGGCGCCGAGCAGCGCGGCCGCGTATGGATGGGCGGGCGATGCAAGGACTTCGGCCACCGGACCGTCCTCCACCGCCTTTCCGGCATACATCACGGTGAGGGATTCGGCGTATTCCGAGACCAGCGCCAGATTGTGCGTTATGAGAAGCACGGCGCATCCGCGCGCCTTTGCGGCGGAGCGCAGCAGCGCCAGAACCTTGCGCTGGACCAGGACGTCCAGCGCGGTCGTCGGCTCGTCGGCCACGAGCAGCGCCGGCCTCTGCGCCAGCGCCATCGCGATGCAGCAGCGCTGGGCCATGCCGCCTGACAGTTCGCATGGCGGCGCGCGCATGACGCGCCCGGCGTCGTCGCCGAGACCGACCTCGCGGAGCAGTTCGACAAGAAACGCGTCGCGCTCGGCGCGCGGCACGGATCCGGGGACCGCCTCGCGCAGCTGCGCGCCGATCGACAGCACCGGATTGAGCGCCTCCATCGGGTCCTGAAACACGTATGCGACGCCGTTTTCGCCCCTTGCGCGGCGGAGCTGGCGCGGGGAAAGCGCCAAGAGATCGCGCCCGCGGAACAGGACCCTGCCAAGAACGCTGGCGCGGGCGTCTGCCGGCGGAAGCCGCGTGAGGGCCATGGCCGTCATGCTCTTGCCGCAGCCGCTTTCCCCCACAAGCGCGTGAAATCCGTTCTCCGGAATGCGGAAGGAAACCCCGCGAACGACCTGAACCGGAACGCCGCCGCCAGGTTCCGGAAGGGCCACGCGCAGGTCATCGACCTCAAGAACGGGAGGCATGATAGGACTTGAACCAGTGCGCGAACTTCGGGACGCCGACCTCGATGGGAGTCGTGGGCTCGTATCCCACGGCGGCGCGGATGCGCGAAACGTCCGCGTAGGTCGCCGGGACGTCGCCGGGCTGCATCGGCAGCATCTCCATCTTCGGCTCCACGCCGAGCGATTCGGCGAGAACCTCGATCATGCGCGTGAGCTCCTCCGGACGGCTGTTGCCGATGTTGAACACCTCGTCGCGTCCAAGCGCGCGCGACTCGATGCAGGCGACGACACCGGAGACGATGTCGTCCACGTAGGTGAAGTCGCGCTTCATCCGGCCGTGGTTGAAAACCTTTATCGGGCGACCGGCCAGCATCGCCTCCGTGAAAAGCCACAGCGCCATGTCCGGGCGCCCCCAGGGACCGTAAACCGTGAAAAAGCGCAGACCGACCGTCTGAAGACCGAACAGGTGCGAATAGACGTGGGCCATGAGCTCGTCGCTCTTCTTCGTGGCGGCGTAGAGGCTTACGGGCGCGTCCACGCGGTCGTCCTCGGAAAACGGCATTTTGACGTTTCCGCCGTAAACGCTGGAGGAGGATGCGTAAACGAGGCGCGGAGTCCCGCGGTGGCGGCAGGCCTCCAGGACATTCACGAACCCGACGAGATTGCTGCGCACGTAGGCCGATGGGTTCTGCAGCGAATACCTGACGCCCGCCTGGGCGGCGAGGTTCACCACAACGTCAAACGCCCCGCCGGCGGCCGCGTAGGCGGCGTCCAGCGAGGCGGCGTCGGCGATGTCGGCGCGCAGCATCCCGAGAAAGCCGGCGCGCCCTTCGAGGCGCGCCGCACGCGCTTCCTTGAGCGCGGGATCGTAGTAGGCATTGAAGTCGTCGATGCCGACGACTTCATGGCCGCGCGAGAGAAGCGCCTCGGAAAGGGCGGCGCCGATGAATCCGGCGGCGCCCGTGACGAGAATCCGCATTACGCTTCGGCGGCGGCGGGGGCCTCGGCGGCGGTGGGGGCCTCGGCGGCGGCGGGTGCCGCGTCCTTGGCCTTGGAGGCGACCGTTGTGCGCAGACGGGCGGACTTGCCCTTGAGGCCGCGCAGGAAGTAGAGTTTTGCGCGGCGGACGTGGGAGTGCGCCTCGATCTCGATCCTGCTGATGTAGGGGGAGTGGACAGGGAACACCTTTTCGACGCCGACGCCGAACGCCACGTGGCGGACGGTGAACGTTTCGTTGGCGCCGGATCCCTTGCGGGCGATGACGGTGCCGCCGAAGGCCTGGTCGCGGGTCTTGTCGCCTTCCTTGATCTTCACGAAGACCTTCACCTGGTCGCCGATGTCGAACTGCGGGACGTCCTTTTTGAGGCCTTCCGCCGTGATTGTGTCGAGAACGTTGCTCATTTTGTTCCTTCCTTTGTGGAAACGGGTTGTGTTTGTTCTTTGGTTTGGTGGACCGACCGCGGAAAATCGAGAAGGGGCGGATCGGGTTTCGGAAGTCGTTTGCGGCGTGGCCTCTTTGGTGGCGGGGGAGGTCTCGGAAGCCCCATTTTCGCGGCCAGGTCCGGGCGGCGCTCAAGCGTGATTCTCTCCGCCTCCTCCGTGCGCCAGGCCCTCACCTTCGCGTGGTCTCCGCCCTGCAGCACCTCCGGGACGGACAGGCCGCGCCATACCGGCGGGCGGGTGAACTGGGGATAGTCGAGCAGTCCGGTTTCGAAGGATTCGTCCTCGGTGCCGCCTTCGGCCCCAAGCACTCCGGGCAGGAGCCTCACCGTGGCGTCGGCCACGCACAGGGCAGCCAGCGCCCCGTTGGTCAGCACGTAGTCGCCGATCGAAATCTCCTCCGGCTGGAAGAACTGGCGAACCCTGTCGTCTATTCCCTCGTAGTGCCCGCAGATGAAGACAAGGTGCCGCTCCTTCGCGAGACGCCTGGCGTCGGCCTGGACGAACGGCCTGCCGGCCGGGGACATGAGCAGAATCCGGGAATCAGGCCCGGCCACGCTTTCGACCGCGCGCGCGAGCGGCTCGGGGGTCATCACCATCCCCGGCCCGCCGCCGTAGGGTCTGTCGTCCGTCGATCGGTGCCTGCCCTCGGCGAAGTCGCGGGGGTTCACGACCCTGAATCGGGCCGCCCCCGCCTTGAGCGCGCGCCCCATCATGCTTTCGGACAGTATGCCGGCGACCATGCCGGGAAACTCCGTCACGAAATCAACCCGCAGGGGCGTGGAGGACTGCGCTTGCACGGCGGACGGCGCCCCCGGCGGGGGCGCGCGGGCGCTGGAAGGCTAGCCTGCCGCCGCGGCCGCCTTGGCGGCCTTGGCGAGCTTCGCCTTCTTGCCCTTGGAGATTTTCTGGTGCGTGTGCTCGGGCTTGCCCTCGGCGGAGCGCTTCTCGCGCTTGAGAAGGCTCTGAACCACGGGGCTCACGATCGCGCCGACGCTCTTCCAGTAGTCGATGCGGTCGAGCTTGAGCTCGAAGTTCTTGCCGGTCTGGCGCGGGGAATACCAGCCGAGGATTTCGATGAAGCGCCCGTCGCGCGGGGAGCGCGAATCGGCGGCGACGACGCGGAACGAAATGTCCCGGTTGGCGCCGGTGCGGGTGAGACGGACTTTGACGGCCATGTTTGCCTCTGTTGTCTTGGTTTTACGTATGCGAAAGGGGATGCGCGGGAGCGATCCGGCGCACGGGGCGGCGGATACTGCCACAAACGTCTGCGAAAATCCAGCAAAAAATCGCCGGACTCCCGCAGACGCTTGGCGGAGGAGTGCGCTCTACTTCGCGTCGAGCGCCGCCACGCCGGGCAGGACCTTGCCTTCGAGATACTCGAGGGAGGCGCCGCCGCCGGTGGAGATGTGGGACATCTTCGGGGCGAGGCCGCTCTTCTTCACCGCGGAGACGGAGTCGCCGCCGCCGATGATCGACGTGCCGCCGTTCGCCTTGACCTCGGCGACCGCCGCCGCCACGCCGAACGTGCCCTTGTTGAACTTCTCCATCTCGAAGCAGCCCATCGGGCCGTTCCAGACCACGGTCTTGGCGGTCTTCACGGCGTCGGAGAACAGCTTGATCGACTTGGGGCCGATGTCGAGGCCCATCCAGCCGTCGGGGATGTCCTCGCCGACGACCTGGGTGTTGGCCTCGGGGTCGAACTTGTCGGCCGCGACGCTGTCCACGGGGAGAAGGAACTTCACGCCGCGCTCCTTTGCAAGAGCGATCATCTCCTTGGCGTAGCCGAGCTGGTCGTCCTCGCAGAGCGAATTGCCGATCGCATGGCCCTGCGCCTTGAGGAACGTGTAGGCCATGCCGCCGCCGATGACGAGCGTGTCAACCTTGCCGAGAAGGTTCTTCACGACCGCGAGCTTGTCGGAGACCTTGGCGCCGCCAAGGATGGCCGCGAACGGGCGGACGGGGTTCTCGACCGCGTTGCCGAGGTATTCGATTTCCTTTTCCATGAGGAAGCCAGCGACGCACGGGGCGCCCTTGGCCTTCATGAACTCTGTGACCACGGCCGTCGAGGCGTGGGCGCGGTGGGCGGTGCCGA
>DJYI01000121.1:0-44411 GCA_002448475.1 Verrucomicrobia bacterium UBA6982 | reverse complement strand
GTGGGCGGTGCCGAAGGCGTCGTTCACATAGACGTCGCCGTAGGTCGCGAGCTTTTCGGCGAGCTTCCTCTGCTCCTCCTTGAGAGCCTTCTTGGCGGCCTTGAACGTCGCCTCGTCCTCGCCGTCCTTCTGCTTGCGCTTGGCCTGCTCCTCCTTGTGGTAGCGCGTGTTCTCGAGCACGAGCACGTCGCCGTCCTTGAGGGCGGCCACTTCGGCGTCGGCCGCGGCGCAGTCGGCCGCGAAGGCGACGGGCCTGCCGAGCTTTTCGGCGAGCGCGTCCGCGACGATCTTCATCGTGGTGTCGGCGGTGATGCCCTTTTCGTCGGGACGGCCCATGTGGGACATGAGGATCAGCTTGCCGCCGTGTTCGATCACGTATTTGATCGACGGCAGGGCGCCGACGATGCGGGTGTCGTCCTTGATCTTGCCTTCCTTGACCGGAACGTTGAAATCGACGCGCATCAGGACGCGCTTGCCCTTGACGTCGACGTCTTCGAGAGTTTTCGTGTTCATTGAATTGCCAAACAGCGTGTTGGTTTGTGGAAACGCGCGCGGATACTACCAGAGCGGCCCGTCCCGCGCAAGGGCCGGAATTCGCCCGTTCGTCCGGTTTTTCGTGCATTCCGCGCCGCAGTGTGGTATTCTCCGGCGCAAATCCGCGTCCGCCGCCTTCCGCCGGGCCCTTTCCGGCCGGGCCGTCCCGGCGGCGGCGCCAAACAAGGGACAATTCGCCGATGATTTCTCCATCCGACATCAAAAGGGCCGCGGCTGTGCTTCGCGGTCTCGCCGCCGACTCCGTCCAGAAGGCCAAGTCAGGCCATCCCGGCCTGCCGATCGGCATGGCCGACGTGGCGGCCACGCTCTGGCTCTCGCACCTGCGCGTCTCCGGGCGCGACCCCAAGTGGCACGACCGCGACCGCTTCGTTCTTTCCGGCGGCCACGGCTCTGCCCTTCTCTACGCGCTGCTGCACGAGGCCGGCTTTCCAGTTTCGCTCGACGACCTCAGGAACTTCCGCCAGTGGGGCAGCGCGACGCCCGGCCATCCGGAGCGCACCCGCACGGTTGGCGTGGAGGTGACCACCGGGCCGCTCGGCCAGGGCATCGCGAACGCCGTCGGAATGGCCATTTCCGAGGCGATGCTGGAGGCGCGGTTCAACAGGCCAGGCGAGAAGCCGCTCTTCGACCACCACGTTTACGCCTTCTGCGGCGATGGCGACTTGGAGGAGGGCATTTCGCACGAGGCGGCGTCTCTTGCCGGCGCGCTGCGCCTTTCCAAGCTTGTGCTGTTCTACGACAGCAACGGGATTTCGATCGAGGGCGACGTCACGACGACGTTCCGCGACGACACCGCCGCGCGCTTCAAGGCATACGGCTGGCGCGTCCTTTCCTGCGAC
Source organism: Verrucomicrobia bacterium UBA6982 (assembly GCA_002448475.1). Taxonomy (GTDB): domain Bacteria; phylum Verrucomicrobiota; class Kiritimatiellia; order RFP12; family UBA3636; genus UBA3636. The sequence goes on along the minus strand of DJYI01000121.1, from coordinate 43,017 downwards.
GGTCACGACCCGGCAGACATCGACAAGGCGATCCGCCGCGCCAAGCGCTCGGACCGTCCGACGCTCGTCGTGTGCCGCACGACGATCGGCTGGGGCTGCCCCACCAAGGCCGGCAAGGCGTGCGTCCACGGCGAACCGCTCGGGGAGGAGGAGCTCGCCGCCGCGAAGGCCGCGTGGGGCATTCCGCCGCAGGAGTCGTTCCACGACCCCGAGGACGTGCGCGCCATGTGGAACGCGCGCGCGGAGGAGATGCACCGCGCCGCCCTTCGCTCCGCGCGCGCCCTGCGCAAGGCCCTCGCGGAGGATCCGGAGCGCGCCGCCCTGCACGTGGCGCTCTTCTCCGGCGAGCTTCCTCCGGATCTGCCCTCGCGGCTGCCTTCGTTCGCGGACGGCAAGCCCGTCGCGACGCGCGCCGCCTCCGGAACCGTTCTTCAGGCGCTTGCCGCCGCGCTGCCGGGCTTTGTCGGCGGATCGGCCGATCTCGCGCCCTCGAACAAGACGTGGCTCAAGGACTTCGCCGCCGTCGGCGCCGGGGACTTTTCGGGCAGGAACCTTCAGTTCGGCATCCGCGAACTCGGCATGGCCGCGGTGCAGAACGGAATGCTGGCCGACGGGGCGTTCCGCGTCTTCACGGCGACGTTCGCCGTCTTTGCCGACTACATGAAGCCGGCGATGCGCGTCGCCGCGCTTTCCGGTCTGCCGGCGCTATACGTCCTCACGCACGACTCTTACGCCGTTGGCGAGGACGGCGCCACCCACGAGCCGGTCGAGCAGCTCGCGATGCTTCGGGCCACGCCCGGAGTCGTCGCCCTGCGTCCGGCGGACGCCACCGAGACCGCTGCCGCGTATCTCGCCGCCCTTTCGCAGCGGGAGCGGCCGTGCGCGCTTCTGCTCTCTCGCCAGAATCTTCCTGTCCTGGACCGCTCGCAGCTGCCTCCAGCCTCGCTCGTCGCGAAGGGCGCCTACACGCTCTGGCAGAACGGCACCGGCGCCCCGGAGGCGATTATTTTGGCGTCCGGCTCCGAGGTCCATCTGGCGCTCGCCGCCGCCAAGGCCAGGCCGGAGCGCAACGTCCGCGTGGTCTCGTTCCCGTCCTGGGAACTTTTCGAGGACCAGCCGCAGTCCTACCGCGACGAGGTTCTTCCGCCCTCCTGCACCCGCCGTCTCGTCGTCGAGGCCGGTTCCTCCATGGGCTGGGAGCGCTGGGCCGGACCGGCCTCGGAAAACACGCGCGTCTGCCTGGACCATTTCGGCGAAAGCGCCCCGGCGGCGGTTCTCGCCGAGAAGTTCGGCTTCACGGAGCAGAACGTCGTCGAAAAGCTCGACGCGCTGCTGGCCTGACAACAACTCCGCGGGCGCGCGGCCCGTATCCGCCGCGCGGTCAACCACCATCCAGACTCCGACTGACAAGATGAACGAAGAATACAACCACGTCACGGTCGAAAAGAAATGGCAGGCGCGCTGGGAGAAGGACAAGACCTTCGCCGCCGCCGACTTCTCCCCGAAGCCGAAATACTACGCCCTCGACATGTTCCCGTATCCATCCGGCGCCGGGCTGCACGTCGGCCATCCGGAGGGCTACACGGCCACGGACATCATTTGCCGCTACAAGCGCGCCAAGGGGTTCAACGTGCTGCATCCGATGGGCTTCGACGCCTTTGGCCTTCCGGCCGAGCAATACGCCGTGGAGACCGGGACGCACCCGCGGATCACCACCGAGAGGAACATCGCCAACTTTACGCGCCAGATAAAGGCCCTTGGCTTTTCCTACGACTGGGACCGCGAGGTGCGCACATGCGACCCCGAATACTACAAGTGGACGCAGTGGATCTTCGAGAAGCTATACGAGAAGGGGCTCGCCTACGTCGCCGAGGTCCCTGTGAACTGGTGCCCGGCCCTTGGCACGGTGCTCGCCAACGAGGAGGTCATCGACGGCCGCTCCGAGCGCGGCAACCACCCCGTGGTGCGACGTCCGATGCGCCAGTGGATGCTCAGGATCACCGCCTACGCCGAGCGCCTCCTCAAGGACCTCGACACGGTTGACTGGCCCGAGGGCATCAAGGAGATGCAGCGCAACTGGATCGGCAAATCGACCGGGGCGGAGGTGGTCTTCGCGGTGCGTGCGCACCGCGAAGACCGCCACGGCGATGAATCGCCTTCTCGGCGCACGGACCCCGGCGGCCAGGTCCCGGGTAGCCAGCTCCCTGGTAGCCAGCTCCCTGGTAGCCAGGTCCCGGGTAGCCGATCTCCCGATTCATCGGGAGCGGCCGCCTCGGAGGCGCCAGCCGACGAGGTGGTCGTCTATACCACCCGCTGCGACACGCTCTTCGGCGCGACCTACATGGTGATGAGCCCCGAGCACGAGCTCGTGAAGAAGTGGCTCGACGAGGGCCGCCTCTCCAACCCCGACGAGGTCCGCGCCTACCAGGAGGCCGCCGCGCGCAAGTCCGACTTCGAGCGCACCGAGATGGCCAAGGAGAAGACGGGCGTGAAACTCGGCGGCATTCTCGGCGTGAATCCGGTGAACGGCGCGGAAATTCCGATCTACATCTCGGACTACGTCCTCGCCACCTACGGCACTGGCGCGATCATGGCCGTTCCGGCGCACGACACGCGCGACTGGGAGTTCGCGCGCAAGTTCGGGATTCCGATGGTCGAGGTCGTCGGCGGCGGCGACATCGAAAAGGCCGCGTTTACCGACTGCGCCACCGGCACGATGGTGAATTCGGGCTTCCTTACCGGACTCTCCGTCGAGGAGGCGAAGAAGATGATGATCGCCTGGCTTGAGGAGAAGGGCTGCGGTCGCGCGAAGGTTCAATACAAGCTCCGCGACTGGCTCTTCTCGCGCCAGCGCTACTGGGGCGAGCCGTTCCCCGTGATCCACATGGACGACGGCACCACGCAGCTCGTCCCCTCGGAGGATCTCCCGCTGGAGCTTCCGGAACTCACCGACTACAAGCCGACCGGCACGGGCGATCCGCCTCTGGCGAAGGCGACGAGCTGGACGCGCTACACGGACCCGAAGACCGGTAAGACCGGCTGGCGCGAGACGAACACGATGCCGCAGTGGGCAGGCTCCTGCTGGTATTACCTGCGCTACATCGACCCGCACAACGCACAGGCCTTCTGCGACAGGAAGAAGGAGGCCTACTGGATGCCGGTGGACCTTTACGTGGGCGGCGCCGAGCACGCCGTGCTGCACCTGCTCTACGCGCGCTTCTGGCACAAGGTGCTCTTCGATCTGGGGCTGGTCTCCACGAGCGAGCCGTTCCAGAAGCTCGTCAACCAGGGCATGATTCTCGGCATGAGCTACAAGGACCCGCGCGGCGTCCTCGTGCCCACAAGCGAGGTGGACCTTACGGACCCGCAGCACCCGAAGCGCATTTCCGACGGCGCGGCGCTCGTTGAGTTCCCGGCCAAGATGAGCAAGTCGCTCAGAAACGTGGTGAATCCCGACGACGTCATCCGCGACTACGGCGCCGACGCGCTGCGGCTCTACGAGATGTTCATGGGCGCGCTTCAGGACGTGAAGCCGTGGAACACCAGGAATCTCGAGGGCGTGGCCCGCTTCCTGCGCCGTTCCTGGAACATGGTGACGGGCCAGAGCGTCGTTGACGCCCCGCTTTCGCCAGAGCAGAACCGGCTCCTCAACGCCACGGTGAAGAAGGTCTCGCAGGACATCGAGGCTCTCTCCTTCAACACCGCGATTTCCCAGCTCATGATCTTCGTCAACGGTTTCGCCGGCGACGGGAAGCCCCTTCCCCGCGTCGCGGCCGAGACGTTCGTGCAGCTCCTAGCGCCGTTCGCCCCGCACATGGGAGAGGAACTGTGGGAAAGGCTCGGCCACGAGGGCGGCATCTCGGACGTTCCGTGGCCCGCATGGGACGAAAAGGCGCTCGAACTTGACGAGGTCGAGATAGCCGTCCAGATCCGCGGCAAGGTGCGCGCCCGCGTCATGATGCCCGCCGCCGCCACGCCCGCCGAGATGGAGACGCTCGCTCTGGCCGATCCGAAGACCCAGGCGGCGCTAGCCGGCGCGGCTCCCCGCAAGGTGATCTGCGTCCCGAAGCGTCTCGTCAACATCGTGGTCTAGCGTCTCGCTGCGCGACCCGAACTCAGAACAACGGACACGACAATGCCGGAAAAGCAGAATTCCAGATCACGCGACATCGCGGCGCTTGCCGCCGCCGGTCTTTCCGTCGTCCTTGCCGGTCTCTCCGTTGCCATTGCCGCCCCTTTGCGCGCGGCGGTGGCGGATTCAGCGTTGTCGGCGGGGCCGGACTCGCCTGCGGTCGAGGCCGGGGCCGAAGGGGCCGCCAATGCGTCCTCGAACACGGTCAGGACGATTGACTTCGCATCCCAGGCGGGGCAGCGCGTGACGGACCTGAAGCTCCCGCTCCAGCGTCACGAAAACGGACGCGTCAAGGAGCTTTTTCTGGCCAGGGAGGCGTCCATCGACGAACAGGGCCGCTTCTGCGCCGACGGCGGCATGAGGCTGCTTCTGCTGGACGACACAGGGGCCACGTCCGGCGTGGCCCGCGCCGTGTCCGGCTGGTATGACCGCGCGGAGAACACCGCGCGTTGCGAGGGTCCGGTGTTCCTGGACCTGCTGTCCAGGGGCGTTTCCCTGGCCGGGACGAATCTTGACTGGCGCAGCGGCATTTCCCTTGCCCGCCTGGAGCGCGACGCCGTTTTGACCCTCCGCCGCGGCGGCCCCGGCGGCGCTCCGAGCGTCCTGCCCGCGTCCCTCGGCGGCGGGCGGCGCGGCGGGCGGCCGCGCCTGATGCCCGGCGCCGCCCCTGGCGACCCCACGACGATAGCCTCCGACAGTCTCGAATTCGACTACGCGAACATGGTCGCCGTGTTCGACGGGCACGCCGTGGCCACGGATCCGGAGTTCATTCTGCGCGCCGACCGCATGGTGGCCATCTTCGAGGGGTCCAACGAGGTTCGCCGCATCGACTGCATCGGCCGCGTGACGGCCGACGGCGCCGACGGCGCCCGCATCGAGTGCGCCTGCGCGTCATACACTCGCGAAAACGGCAGAGTTCTGCTTTCCGGCAGCCCGGTCGTCAAGCATCAGGGCCGGACTCTTCGCGGCGACGAAATAACGCTTTGGCTCGGCGACGAGCGCGTCGTGGCCAGACCCAACGCCCGCATCGACCTGCCCGCCGGCTCCGTGCGCCAGGGCAGGGCAGGAGGGGCCGGCGGGAAGCTGCGCGTCGGCGGCTTCGGCGGCTCTCCGATACGGATAACCGCCCAGTCGATGGAATACTTCTACAATCTCGGAAGCGCCGTCGCCGAAGGCGGAGTCACGGCGCGCGACGACGAGTTCACGCTCGAATCGGACAAGGCGCTGATGCTCCTAGACGAAGCGCGCCGTCTGAAGCGCTTCGACTGCGACGGCCGGGTCCGCGCGCGGGGGCGCGACATGGACGCGCGGTGCGGCCACGCCACCTATACGGCGGATAACTCGCTGCTGTCGATGACGCAGGATCCGTCCGCTTCGCAGCTCGGGCGCACCATTCGCGGCGACGTGCTGCGCGTCGATCTCGCCGCCGAGAGCGCCGAGGCCGTGGGCAACGCGCTCGTCGAGGCCCGCCCGGATTCGTTCAGGACGCGTCGCCCGAGGCCGCCTGGAACGCCCGCTTCGACTCTTTCCGCGAACCGCATCCTCTACTTCCGCAGGCAGAGAAAGGCGGAGGCGCGCGGCAAAGTCGTGGCCGCCGATCCCGAGGCCACGCTCATGTCGGACGAGGCGGACGCCTTCTTCACCGCCGATGACGAGCTTTCGCGCATCGAGGCCGATGGAAACGTGGACATCCGCGTGACCGATCCGGAGCCTGAAAAGGGCGCCGGCGACATTCTCGCGACTTCGGCCCACGCCACATACGACCGCGTAGGCGCCACCGCCACGCTTACCGGCGATCCGCTTGTGCGCCGCGGCACCCAGGCCATCCGCGGAGAGCCGCTTTTCATCGACCTCGAGAAGATGTCGGTTTCCGCGAAGGGCTTTGCCGGTCGCGGCGAGCTGCCATCCAGGTCGGGCGGGTCCGCGTCTGGCGCCGGCGGCGGGGCCAATGATGGAGCTTCCCGATGAAAGACAATTCTGAGACTCGTTCCGGCGCGGAGCCCTCTTCGGATTCGCGGGTTCCGGCTTCGCAAGGTTCGGCGGCGCCCTCGGCGCCCTCCCACACGCTGGACGCCCGCGGGCTGAAGAAGAGCTACAAGGGGAGGGCTGTCGTGCGCGGCGTGGACATCCATGTTGACAAGGGCGAGGTCGTCGGGCTGCTCGGCCCCAACGGCGCCGGCAAGACGACGAGCTTCTACATGATCCTGGGACTCGTGCGCCCGGACGAGGGGAAAATCGAGTTCTCCGGAAAGGACGTCACGCGCTATCCTGTCTATCGTCGCGCCCGCGCCGGCCTCGGGTATCTGGCCCAGGAGCCGTCGATCTTCCGAAAGCTCTCCGTGGAAAAGAACATCTGGGCGATCCTTGAGACGGTTCCGATCCCGCGCGCCGCCCGCAAGGCGCGCCTTGAGGAGCTTCTGGAGCGCTTCGACCTCAAGAAGGTGCGCAGGCAATACGCCTACACTCTTTCAGGCGGCGAGCGCCGCAAGCTGGAGATCGCCCGCGCGCTTGTGCAGAATCCGTCCGTGCTGATGCTTGACGAGCCGTTTGCCGGCGTCGATCCCGTGGCCGTGGAGGGAATCCGCGCGATCGTGCGCGACCTCAAGGCCGAGGGGATCGGCGTCCTGGTGACTGACCACAACGTGCGCGAGACGCTTTCGATCGTGGACCGCGCCTACATTCTGATCGACGGCATGGTGATAAAGGAGGGGAGCGTGGACGACATCGTGAACGATCCCGTCGTGCGCTCCCGCTACCTTACCGAGGACTTTCGAATGTGACCTCTCCGAGGTCGAGCATCCGCTTCTCCTTGTCGAGCCGGATGGAGAGCGTCTGGGAGCTCTGATCCGGGCGGCCCCAGTTGGTGAAGAATGTCGCCGTGGCCGTCGCCGGGCCGAACACCTCCTGCCTGTGCGAGGCAAAGTAGTGCGCCCGCACTTTGTAGGCGCCCTTGCGCGCGGCGCGCAGCATGTATTCCTCCGGTCCGTAGCCGTCGGTTATGTCGCGCGACACGTCGCCTCCGATGTGGGTGCGGCGGTGTCCGTAGTATGCCTCTTCGCCAGTGGGTTCAGTGACGTGCAGGTCAACGTCGGTTTCGTCCGCGTCCCATGCCATGACGATGCGGATGTCGCAGTCCGGCAGCTCTCGAAGCTCCTCGGGCAGTTCTTCGTCCGGCTCGGCCAGAACGTCGGCGGCGCGCGCCCACGCCAGCAGCGCGTTGTGCTCCTCCACGGCAAACACCGCCAGATCGTCCGCGTGGCGCAGCCACGGCGTAAGCGCGGTCTTGCGGTAAAGCGCAAGCGCCTCGCGCGCCAGGGTCCGCGCTTCGCCGATGTCGTCGGCGGCCCGCGCGGCGGCGTCCAGCGTTAGCGCCAGATCGCGCCACGACTGCCCCTCCTCTGGGCGCAGTCTGCATACGCGGCGCAGCGCGACCGCGGCCTGACTGTAGGCGCCGGCCTGCCGCAGGCGCCAGGCCATCACGCGCAGCAGCGCCGGGTCTTCAATGCGCATTTCCGCGAGGTTGGAGAGAACGCGAACGGCGAATTCGGCGTCGCCGTTGTCGAAGAACCATCCGGCGCAGTCGAGGAAGAACGCCGGCGAGCCCGCCCATTCGGCGCGCTGCGCGATGTAGGCCGCGCGGGCCGCGTCGCGCTTGTCCGGTTCGCCTGTTTTGGCGGCGGCCGCGATGGCCGCGAGATATGGCGTGTCGGGCGACCACGCCTTTACGGATATTGCGCCGGCTGTCGCGCCTGAAGCGCGTTTCTGCGCCTGCTGCAGCGCCGAAGGCACTTCGGGCGCCCCCGCCGCCATCACGCCGCTGGCTTCGAATTCGGCGTCTTCCTGGACCATTGCCATACGCGCCGCCATTGGAGCCGCCATGCCATCGGAGGGGACGGACTCGCGACGGGTCGCGCCGCTCAGTCCGACTCTTCGCAGCACCCGGTTGACAAGCCCGGCTGCGCGCGGGGGTTCGCCGTCGTCATCCGCTTCAGCCCGGGGTTTCGCTTCTGGCTCCCTGGTCTTTGTCCAGTCGGTCTTCCACCATTCCATCTTTTTCCGCCAGAGCGTGACGAGGTTTTCCAGATGGCGCTCCGCCTTCGCCTCGGGCGTGAGCTCGCCCATGCGCCCTTTGCGCGCCTCGGTCCATTTTTCGCGCAGCGCGGGGAGCGAGGTCGGTGGCTCTATGTCGTGGCGCAGCCACTGGTCCAGGGATTCGAGAACAATAAGCGAGGCCGCTGGGTTTGCAATGCCGAAGCGGCGCGCCAGCGCGAGCAGCTCCTCTTCGTTGTCTGTTGCGCGCGGCGAAAGCGCGGCCGTGCGGGCGGCGGCCCAGGCGGTGGCGATCGCGGCGCCGCTTCTAGCGGCCGCCGGGTCGATCTCGAACTCGCGCTCCAGCCCGTCTCCGGTGCGGAGCAGTATCCGCGCCTTGCCCGCGCCAGGATCAAGCCGCCCGGTGGCCGTTGCGCGCCGCGAGGCGTCGGAGCCGATTCCCTGAACCTGCGAAACTCCCGCACCCGAAACGGTCGTGACGAATCTGCGTGGGGCCTTCACCGTGGCGTCCGCTCCGTCGGCCGGGTCGAACACAAGCCCGCCGCAGGCCTGGCGCAGCGATTCGGCGTCGCGCTCGGCGCCGCTCGCAAAGGCAACGAGCCTGCCGGACGCGGCCTGGCCGAAATCGATGGGCTTGCCAGAGAGCGTGTCGAGTCCGTCCGTGAAGAGGTAGAGCGGTTCGTCGGGCCGTTCGGCCGCGACGCGCGCTATTTCGGCGGCGAGCGCAGCAAAGTCCGTTCCGCCGTCGCATGCCGCGTTTTCCGCCGCGTCGGCGAGTTCTTTCAATGTCGCGAAGGAGCGTTCGGGCTCCGTCGTGTCGCGGAACACCACGATGCGGAAATCGCCGTTCGGCGCGGCCGGGAGCGAGCGCAGGAGAGAACGCTCCGCCTCGCGAACGCCGGCGCGGCTGCCGGACGCGTCCCAGAACACGGTGAACGAGTGCGGCGGCTCCTTGGCCGAAGCGGTCGCGGGGTCGGTTGCCGCGCCGGTCTTGGCCGAGACGCAGAACCAGACATCGCCGTCCGGCGTTTTCTCCGCGGCGGCGATTGCGTCCGGCAGACGCGGAAGCGCTATCAGCAGATCTGAGCGCGGCGCAAGGTTTGTCTCGACCCCGGATGCTCGCCAGACTCTGTTTGCGTCGGCGAAAAACGAAGTGTTGCCAAATCCTCCGAGCGTCGGGGCGCCTTCCGACGAAGTGTCGGCGACTTCGATCGAAACGGAGCGGCGGTCAAGCGCGCAGTCCGGCATCGGGAGCGAAAGCGCAGCGGAGGAGCCGTCGGGGCCTGTCGCGAGCGGAGCGGTCCAATCGACGCGCAGACGGCGGACGCCGCTTGCCGGCACCGGATAGACGCTTGTGCGCCAGACGTTTCCCCTGACTGCCTCCACAATGCCAGGGTCGATGCCGCGCCGACGCTCTGTTTCGAAGGCGACGCGGGCCTTTTCCTTCGGCACGGCCACGCCGTCCACCATCGCGCCGTCTATGTCGAGCGCGTAGCCGCACACGACTGCGCCGTCTGGCAGCGGAAACGTCACCGGGGCGGAAATGGGCCGGGTGTTCGGGTTGCGGATTTCAAGCGTCTCCGAGACGCGGGCGAACACGCCATCGACCCGCGCTTCGATTTGCATGGACGAAATGACGCACGGCTTTTCGTCGTTGTCGCGCGGAATCGTGTCGATCCACGTCACGGGCTGCCATGGCGGCGGAGCTGGCTGGGCGGGGGGGCGTGTGTTTTCTTTGTCCTGCGCGAAGGCGAACGAACAGGCGAGTGTTGCGGCCGAGACCGCCGAACGTATCGTTGACTGCTGCATGGAATTCATTGATCTTTTCTCCTGGTGCCCCGCGTAATCGGTGCGTGGCGGCGATTGTATGTCAAACCCTCGCATGATTCAATATCCCAATGCGTTCCATTTCATCCTTTCGACTTTTCGACCTTCCATCGCCGGCTGAACCGGCTGTTGCGGATGGCGTTGCGCCGCTTCCGGCGAAATGCTAGCATTGGCTCGTCAGCCGAACGGCGAACGGCCCCGGCCACAGGCTGGGCTTGCCTCAGCCTTCGGTTGCCGCAGGGCCGACGCATGGAGTTTTGATGTCGTGGTCGAAAAGGCGTTTCCAAAATATGCAGACATAGGCGAGGCCCGAGTGGTCGATCTGTCCGCGGACGGGCTGCCGTTCATCCCGGTCCTCGGCGAGGCGCACTACACGAAGACCCGCCCCGGCGGCGACGACCGCCACGTCCATCCGGGCATGGTCGAAATCCTGCTGTGCCGGCGCGGGCGCGGCCTCTCCATCGACTGCGGCGACCGCGTCCATCCATTCCCACCGGGAACCGTCATGGCCCTCCAGCCGGAGGTCCCGCATGTCATCACGCCAAAGCCCAAGAGCCTGCTCACGAACTGGATCTGGTTCAAATTGCCGCCGCATGGCAGGTCGCTCCCGGGCATGACTCTCCCGCAGACGCGCTGGCTCGTCGCCCGCCTGATGCAGCTCCCAGTCACTTTCCCCGCCACTGGCGAGTGCGTCCAGTCCTTCCGCCGCCTCTGGCGGATTTTCGACGAGACGCCGCGCAAGGCCCCGGAGCGGCGCCTTGTCGTCCGCGAGGCGCTCATGCGCCTTCTCATGGACGTCTTCGATTCGGCCGACACCATGCGCCAGCCGACTTCCGACGACTCCCGGCTCAAGGCTCTTGTCACGGAAATTCGCGAGCGTCCGTCCCGCGAATGGGCGCTGGAGGAGCTTTCCTCGCGCTCCGCCATGAGCGTCCCGCTCCTGGTGGAGCGCTTCCGCCGCCTTACGGGTCTGCCGCCGCACCAGTTCGTCGTCGCCTGCCGCGTCGAGAAGGCCAAGGAATTGCTCTCGGAGACCGATCGCAGCGTGGGCGCGATCGCGAACGATCTCGGCATCGCCACGGCGCAGCACTTCGCCACGGTGTTCCGCCGCGAAACCGGAATGTCCCCCGGACGGTGGCGAGCCAGCTGCCGCGCTCGCGAATGATGTTCGCGTTTTTATGTTTTTATTTTTACGAACCTTTTTGGCGGTGCGTGTTGTATAATCGCGCCCGTCATGTGGAAACTGGTTTCTCCGGGCGTTTTCGCCGCATCCGCTCTCCTGTTCAATCCGGCACGCAGCTTCGGCGATTCGTGGCGGATTGAAGGCTTTGAGGCGTTTCGCGGCGGCTCTTTCGGAAACGCCGGGCAGAACATCTACGTCTCCAGGGCCGGCGTCCTTCAGCGCATCTTCCGCTACGATCTTGACGGCGACGGCCGTTTCGACATCCCCTTCGCCAACTGCCAGGAGCATCACGAGTCGGCTCCGAGTTTCATCTACGACGCCGCCTCCGGCGAGCGCGTCGCGACGCTGCCCGGGCAGGGCGCGCTTTGCGGCGAGGTCGCGGACCTCGACGGCGACGGGACGCAGGACGTCGTGATCGCCGGCCACCACGACATGGTGTCGCCGTTCGCCGCGGCCGACATTTATTTTGGCGGCGCCGACGGCCGCTGGGGCGAGCGCCGTCACATCCGCCTCCAGTCGCCCCGCGCGCTCGACTGCGCGACGGGCCGCTTCGACGCCACCGGCCGCCCAGCCATCGTCTTCGCCATGCCGCGCTGGGGGTTCGTCCGCATCTACGCCCAAAGCGAAATCGGCTTCGAGTGGGGGCGCTTCACGGACTTCAAGACCAGGTGCGACGCCATCGCCGCCGGCGATTTCGACGGCGACGGCTTCGACGACTTGGCCTGCCGCGACGACGCCACGGGGGAAATCGCCGTGTTCTGGGGCGCTCCCGAAGGGCTCGATCCGGCCCGCGTTTCTTCGACTCCGCCCGTTCCGGAGGGAGAGCTGCTAGGGCCGGAGCAGAAGGCGGGCCTGCGTTCGGAGCTGGAGGAGGAATGCCCTCCCTCGCGCCTCATGAACGCGGTGCGCCTCGGCGGGCGCACCTGCTTCACGCTCTCCACCGGCACAAAGCTTGTGTTTTTCTCTGCGAGCGCAGATCGCGAGTTCGAGCGAGTCCTCGAACTCGACGCCCCGCTCGCCATGTCCGCCGCCACGGGCGACTTCGACGGCGACGGCTTCGAGGATGTCGCGATCGCCGCCCGCGCGCCCTGGGAGAGCGGGCTTCCAGCCCGCGAAGTGGCTGATGGCGGCGCGGTGCGCCATCACGCCAGCTGGATCTGGCGCGGCTCCGCAGCCGGTTTTCTGCCGGAAAACCGCATCGCAGTGCCCACCCGCTCGGCAACCGACGTAGCGGTGCTCGACAACATGGTCCTCTTTTCGCAGTGCGCCTGGGACGGGCTTTACACGAACGACGCTCTGCTCTACCGCTTCGAAGACGGCGAGTTCGTGCCGGAGCCGCGGCGCTTCGCGGGCGAGGATGCCCGCCGCGCACGGCTTTTCCGCACTCCCGGCGGCGAAGTTCGCGTTGCTCTTATCAACCACTACGGCCGCCGCTCCGACGGCTACGACAAAGTCGTGGTTTACACGGGCGGCCCGGACGGCTACTCCCCCGACCGCAGGATCGAGGCCCCCGGCTGGTGCGCGATCGACACGTTCATGGCCGACCTCGATGACGACGGCCGAGCCGAGCTGCTTGTCTGCAACGATTCCGAAAACTCCTTCCACAAGGACCCCGGCCTCCTGATCCACCACTTCGCCCCCGGCGCCAGACAGATCGCCAAATCCGAGGCGCTTCGCGTGGACATCGGCTGGGGCGCGGTAGTCGCCGACTTCGACCGCGACGGACATCTCGACATCGTCTCCGTCTGCGACCACTGGAACGCGCTCGCCATCTTTTCCGGCGGGCCGGGCGGCGCCTTTACCCGCACGGGGACGCTCGACCTCTACCCGCTCGATCCGGCGCGAATCCGCCACAATGTAGCCGGCGCGGGCCTCAAGCGCCCCGACGCCGGCCCGCTGCGCTGGATCGCGACCGCAGATCTCGACGGCGACGGCTGGCTCGACCTGGCGCTCCCCACGACCGGCGCCCGCTCGCTTGTCCTCTGGGGCGGCCCAGATGGCTTCGACGCCTCGCGCCGCCAGGAGTTCGCGGCCCCGTTCAGCACCGGCGCCCGCATCGCCGATCTCGACCGCGACGGCCGCCCGGAGCTGATTTTCGGCGGCCACACCCGGCAGGCGAGCGGCGACGGCACCGCGCCCGCCCGCCAGCCGCACCACTCATTCCTCCAAATCTACTGGAACGGCCCAGACGGCTTCTCCGAAAGCCGCAAGTGCATCCTGCGCGCCGACGCCGCATCCCAGTTCTGCATGGGCGACTTCGACGGCGACGGCTGGCTCGACATCTTCGCGTGCAGCTACCAGGGCGAAATCGACCGCGACATTCCGTCGTTCATCTACTGGAACCGAGAAGGCGAATTCTCGGGCACCAACCGCCTCGATCTCGTCACCCACGCCGCATCCGGATGCATCGCCGCCGACTTCGACGAGGACGGCCGCGTCGATCTCGCCGTCGCGAACCACAAGATATTCGGCGACCATGTCGGGTATTCGGAAGTCTGGTGGAACGGCCCGGAGGGCTTTCTGCCGACGCGCACGACGCATCTTCCCACGCGGGGGCCTCATTCCGTAAGCGCCATCGAGCCCGGCGATATTCTTGACCGCGATCCGGAGGAATTCTGGATATCGCAGCCGCGCGCCGTGGAAGCCGCTTCGACCGTGAAGCGCGTGGAAGTCGCCGCGGAAACGCCGCCCAAGACTTGGGTGCGCGTCGAAGCCCGCGCCGCCGCCACGCCCGAAGCGCTTGAATCGGCAACTTGGCGTGCGCCGGATGGGCTTTCAGTCCCGGCCGGCGGGGTCCTGCAGCTGCGCCTCGCGCTCGGCGCGAAAAATTCGCTTTCGTCCCCGCGCGTCAGGAGCGTCGAGACGTTCTTCGAATAACCACCATCAGCAAACAATCCACAACGAAAACTGGTCTCATCACAAACAGGAGCAGAAAATGAAACACACGACAATACTGGTTTCCGCAGTCCTTGCCGGCGCGGCCCTCACCGCCCCGGCCGACTTGCTTCAAGTCGATTCATCGCAGTTCGACTACAAATACGAGATGAAGCAACTCATAACGAATGAAGATGTTGACGGTAATGAAACTGTAGATTTCACAAAAAATGGAACATTCATTGATTCGACAACTGAAGAAGGTGTTTCAGCAACTTTCTCGGCAAATAATTATTACATTTCGAATGCTAACGGTGGCGCATGGCGTGTTTTCGCACCTGCTGAAAGTGATGGCTACACTATTGAACTTTGCATGAAAGTAATCACTCAGACTGGTTCAGGTTTTTCCGTTGCTCTTCAAGCATCTACAGCTGACTCCAACTGCGATGCTCAACTCAACTTCCGAACCGGGCAGGTTATGTGGGACTATTCTCTCGTAAAGAAAATGGACACAACGGACGATTTCCACACCTACCGAATTGCGAAATTACCTGGGGAGAATAAATTCTATGTGTGGTGCGATGGCACCCAAGCGAAAAATGAGGAAAATGAATATTATGGTGACGGTTTGACCGCGTATGGCAAATTGAACCGGCTACTGTTTGGTGCAATTGGTGGCGCATACGGTGGCAAAGTTGAGATTCGCTATCTCCGCTTCACAAAGGGTGCATATGCCCCTATCTCTGGTGATAAACGCAAGGCTTCTACAGAGTTCAAGACTAAATACGAGATGGACGCCAATGATCCGCGAATTTTGCCTGATACGAGCGCCTCCGACTGGACAATCAACGGAGCAAGCGGTGCAATAATTTCCAAGGATAGTGGCATTCTTTCTGTGAATCCCAATGGGAAACAAACTTTTTGGACTACAACTGATTCTGCATGGAAAAACGAAGTGACCGCCAATACTGCGTTTACTGTTGATTTTTCGCTAAAAATCAATACTTGTGTTCAGGATAATGGCGATCGAACTCTTCTCATTTGGTGCGCAAGTCCACGTGCAACGGGAGTTCTCCTTGTCGGAAAGAACCACACTTACTGGCAAACAACACAATCAATGAATGACAACATTCTTCTGGACGAATCCGACAACCATAGTAGTAAACATGTGTTCAGAATATCATACAATGGGGCTACAAAGAATGGTTTTACGGTATGGCGCGATGGCGTGAAGATTGGTGATATGCTCCCATACAATCCTAATTTTACCAAACCAGCTTATAACTTCATAAGCTTCGGTAGACGCGGAACAACTATTAATGGAGCCTTTGACATCGACTACATCCGGTGGGACACGACGGGCGCGTATGACTGGAAGGATCCGCCGAAAGGATTCACGATGGTGATCCGGTAGAACCCTAGGAACCCTAGGACCCCTAGGGAACCCCTAGGACCCCTAGGGAACCCCTAGGACCCCTAGGGAACCCCTAGGACCCCTAGGGAACCTAGAAATCCTAGAATCCTAGAAACCATGGCACAATGGTGCAAAAAAAATGAAGCCACTTCCTTTCGTTGTTTTTGCACTGGCGGCGATTGTCTCTGCAACCGCAGAGGAATGTGCCATAACGCAAGGATTCAATCCGGTCTATTCCCCGGATGGCGCCCGCATCGCATTCCAGCGGCTCGAGGGCGGCGTTTTCAAAATCGGCGTCGTCGAGTTGCCGGAGCGATGGCGGCTCGCCAGCGGATGTGGCGACGGCGCCCCCGCCGTCGCGTCCGCTCCACTCTCCGTCGAGTGGATCGAAGCGGGGCCAGGCAACGCCGCCTACCCCGCCTGGACCCCGGACTGTGCGCTCATCTACACCTATGGCCACGATACAGAGACCGCCCACGAGGCTTGGAAAAATGGTTCCCAGAGCGGCTACGGCCTGCGCATTTGCGAGCCGGACGGCACGAAGCGCGACCTCACGCGCGGCCGCTGCCGCGACTACGCGCCCTGCGTCTCGCCCGACGGCCAGACCGTCTTTTTCGTGACCACGCGCGGCGTGGAGTCGGAGAGCGCTTCCTTCAGCAAGGCCGCCGCCACGCGCCTTGCCAGATTGGACCTTGATTGGGCGAAAGCCTCACACAGAGGCACAGAGGCACGGAGTTCGGGGCATGATGGGCAGGTTTTGGATTTAAATCACGCAGAGGCGCAGAGGCGCAGAGAGGCGGGGAGCTTTGCAGCAACGGAGGGCGCAAGGGTGGATGTGGAGATTGTCTTGGACGCGCCGCACGGCAGCAATTCCGGCTACGTTCAGCCCGCCGTTTCCCCGGACGGTCGCTTCCTCGTCTGGGGCCAACTCGACGACTTTTTCGAGGGCTGGCGCATCTATGGCGCACGTCTCCAGGATGTGGCGACGACGCCCTCGTCGTCGCAAAGCGAGATGTCGCGCCAGTTCGCCCCTTGCCGCCTCACCCCAGCCTCTCTCACTGCCCTCTCGCCACGCTGGCACCCCAATGGCCGCATGATCTGCTTCACCGGCTTTCGCGCCGGAGACCCCGGCTGGGGCGTGTGGGTCTTTGATCTGCCCTCCGGCAAGATTCGCCGCATTTGCTCCGGCGAAAATCCATGCTTTTCGCCCGACGGCGCCACCATCGCCTACGACTGCGGCGGCATGATCCGCATCCGCCCGTTCGGTCCCGGCGACGAACCTGACGCCACGCTCCCCGACATCCGGGAGGAAGACGCCCCGGAGGCCATTGCATGGGATTGCAAAATTGAAGGCACGGAAAAACACCTTGACATCTCCGGCGAGTCACACTTTGCGATCGGCGACGACACGACCATGTTCATCCGCGCCACGCTGAACCCCGGCACGCAAAAAGACACCAGGCAGTTTCTCCGCCTTTCCTACGCCGAGCATCCGCGCGCGATCCAGCTCTACGCTTCCGGCGGCGACCTCTGGTTCGTTTCGTTCGACCACGCCGGCAAGTTCTTCGCCGCCAAGTCACCTCTGCCGCGCGACGGCCGCGAAGCCGCAGTCATCGCAGTCCGGACACCAACCCGCCTGATTCTCTCGGTAAACGGCGCCGCGCCTTCGGTCGTCCACACGGGCGGCGCAATCCCCCTCGACACGCCGCAGGACCTCACGGCAGGCGATGGCGTCCTTTCGCTTGAAATCGGCACCGGCTGGCCGCACGAGCTGCCAAAGCCGCAACCGCTGGAGGTGCCACAATGATTTCCGCCCATCGCCTCTCCCCTAAGAGTTTGGCTCATAAGAGTTTATTCACTCTGTTTGCTTTATTTGCCGTTTCCTGTCCTGTGCCCGGCGCGGAAGCGCCGGGATCCTTCGATGTCGTAGCGCTCGTCGATTCGCTCGACTTCGCGAAAAACTACGACATCGAAACTCCGACCGGGACCGTCCAGGTGCTGGAGCACGTGCTTCTCACGCACCCGACCGACATCTGGTGGCGCGACAAGGGCGGCGGGCGGATGCGCTATCCGAGCGAATGCGAGACGTGGCCGCTGTCGGAGGTGCCGTTCGACCCGAAGCGCCTTCCCAGCGAGGACATCTACGGGTGGCTGCGGCTTGAATCGCCACGCGCTGACTTCTGGCCACTGATTCGCGAAGAGTGCGCGCGGCGCGGCCTTCGCTTCGGCATTCACACCACGCTGGAGGAAAACCACTGGTATTCGCCGCTCGCGTCCAACTGGACGCTAGCGCATCCAGAGTTCTGGAGCTGGACGCGCCACGGCGCGCCGTGGATGGGCTGCTGCTCCATATTCCACCCGGAAGTCGTCGCGCACAAGCTGGAAATGCTCGACGAGCGCCTGGCGCTTAGGCCCGAGGCGATCATGCTCGATTTCTGGCGCAACGGCTCATGGTCGTTCGCGCGCGAATACTCCGCCCCGGCGCTTGCGGAATGGGAGCGGCGGCATCCGGGAGAACCTGCGCCCGTCCACACCGATCCGCGCTGGCAGTCGATGGTCGGCGAACGCTTCGCCGACTACCTGCGAGCCTTCTCCGCCAAATGCCGCGCGGCGGGCGTCAGGTTCGTCGTGGGACTACCCGGCATCGACGACAATGACGACGCCGCGCTGCGCGCCCGCATCGGCGACTTCGGCTGGCGGGCGCTCGCTCGCGAAGGCGTGTTCGACGCCGTGTTCGTGCTCAGCGTCGCTATGGACCCGGCCGACCCATTCGGCTCCACCGAGCGCATCTACCGCAGCGTCCGGGACTCAGTCGGCGACAACGCCGACATCTACTATCCGCTCGCCGCCTACAACATGGAAAAATGCGGCATCGGCGAATACGCCCGCCGCGCGAAAATCACCGAAGGCGCGGCCGCCGCGCGGCTGCTGGCGCTCGCGCGCGACTGCGGCGGGCGCGGAGTCGTCCTGGAATGCGTCGATTTCGGCAACTACAAGCCCGAAGTCCGCGAGGCCATAGAACAGAGTCTTGGGAATTACTGACTGAGTTTCTCCTGACAGGGATCGCCCTGCCAGCCGCATTCCAGCGTCCCGGAATCACAGATTCCCGGCAGCCCGCTTTCTCCCGCGTCCCCGCGTCCCCGCATCTACGTGCTTCGTCGGCGCATCGTTCAACGCCTCTCGTTGGTGCATTGTTCCGGCATCGCATCTCCTCGTCGGTGGGGCGTCCTCGCGTCTTTGCATCATAGCGGCGCACTAGAAACGCGCGCCCTCCGCTGATATGTTTCACCGTAGTTGACAAACTCGCCTCCGGCGGTTTTGCGGCCGATTCAGATGTCCGACGATCATTTTCGCCGGATGTTCGTCTTGCAACGCGCCACAACTTGCTCCATTGGCCGCCTAGACACGTCTTTTCAAGCGGATATTGGGATCGATTAACGGGAATAATTTTCAATGCTGCATATTTTTATTGTTTGAAACTGCATATTATGGTATTGCCAATTGCATTTCTTTGCCTACAATGGCCCCTGTTGCAAGCGCATTCGGCCATGTCGCCCGACTACAAGGCTGGATGAAAAGCCATGCCAGAAATCGAATGCCCGCAATCCAAAATTTGAAGCTTTGAAGCGGAAAACACACCAAACAACAGAAGTAACGCCAATGAAACACACCTCAATTCCACGCCATTGGTTTTCCATCAATGTGGCATTCGCCCCCTGCGCCGCCTTTGCCGCGCTTGCGCTCTGCATGGCGGCGCTTTACACAGCGTCTGCCGCAACGGTGGCGCTCCCGGCCGCGCCGGCGGAACTTTCCGCCGCCGTTCAGGGCAAGCTCGCCTTCTGGCTGAAGGGCGACGCAAACCTCGTCACGAACGCCGCTGGCGAGGTCGTCGCGTGGTGCGACGCCCGCGAGGCCGCCGTCGCGGACGAGGCCGCCTACGCCGCCGCCGTCGAGGCCGGTTCGTGGACCTACCCCCGCGCCATCGTTTACACGTCCGGCGCCGCACCGTCCGACGCCGTGCCCGTCGGCGCCGACTCGCCGGAATCCTTCGGCGGCAAGCCCTACGTCGATTTCGGCGAATACAACGACAACCGCTGGATGCTCTTCGTCGATGCGGCCGGCGCCCGCAAGCGCGTCAACCTCGTCGGCTACGCCGGCTACATTGGATTCGGCGCCACCGCCGGCTTCGTCGTGGGCGACGTGAACGATCCCGACATTTTGGCGCAATCCGCCACGGGCGTCGGCGACAACGGGGCGCAGTATTTCCACAAGGGCGCCGGCGGCAGCGGCAACGACGCGATCTTTGCGGACCGCAACGGCATCGGCCGCCACGGCGAAACGCGCAAGAACGGCCATGTCGTGAAGTCCACGCAGAACGACAACGAAAACCGCCATGTCCGCAATGGTTGGGAAGTGTTCGTCCAGAACGGGCCGAACCAGGAGATGTTCGTCTCGACGCTCTTCAACAACGGCAACTACAAGGCCTCGGTGAACGCCTCCTACACCGACCGCCAGGGCGGCGGCAAAATCGCCGAGATCATGCTCTTCTCCGAGATGCTGACGCAGGAGGAGGTCGCCGAGGTCGAGGCGTATCTGCGCGCCAGGTGGCAGGGCGGTTCCGGCAGCGCCACCTCGACGCTGGCGCTCGCCGCCGGCGACACGCTCACCGTCTCCGCCGCCGCCCCTGCGTTTGTCGGCGACATCGCAGGCGCGGGCGCGATCGAAAAGACCGGCTCCTCCTCGCTCACGATCGACCGCAACGGCCGCCTCGCCGCCGGGCCGCTCGCGCTGCGCGAGGGCAGCGTCGTCTCCTACGGCAAGCGCGCCCACCACGCCCCGCTCGTCGCCATCGGCGGCAAGACCGTCACCGCCTCCGCCGCGACGATCTCCGTCCGGGACGCCGGAGACGCCGACACCTTCACCGTGAACGAATCGACCGCCGGACGCCGCGTCGCCCTCGCCGGCGCCGAATCCGGAGTGGCGAAGGTTGCCGTCTCCAAGGCCGCGGCCGTCCTGGCCCCTTCGGCTCTCCCGCCGACCTCCGTCGCCACCGCCGAGGACCCCGACTTCCTCTCCATCGGCAACCTCATCCAGAACGGCTCGTTCGAGGACGACACGATAACGGCCACTGCCGGCTACAAGCAAGGTCTCACGCCTGCTGGTTGGATCCGTTCTACCCATAGCAACACCGCCGTTTCAACTGTCGGAATCACTTCAACCTCCGACACTTCCGCTTGGCTTAATGGCTCGGTCGCTCCCGGCGAAGTCGCAGACGGCACAAAGGCGCTGATTCTCCAAGTCCAGACCAAAACAGCCACGAATGGCATCACGCAAACAGTCAACATTCCCAGCTCGGGGCTTTACGAGTTTTCCGCATACATCCGCTGCCGCCAACGCGGCAACGGCACAAACTCCGTGCCCGTGTGGGTGTTCATTGACAATTCTCCAGTCCTCGTGCGCTATCCATGGCGCGTCGGCTCTTGGAATTCGAATTCCAAGCAATTCGTCACGGACGGCTCCGAAACCGAACTGAAATTCAAAAAAGTCTGCGTCGATGTCGCGCTCTCGGCAGGTGAACACACGTTTGAACTGCTTGCTGTGAACCACTCCGGCTCCAATGGACACACTTCGGTTTACGACCGTGCGCTTCTTGTTGATGACGTCCGACTGGTGCCAAAGGCCGAAGGCAACTTCATTTTCCTTGCAGATGGTTCTTTCAGCAGTTGTAACTATTGGAACAGCGGCGAAATCAACTCCAACAACGGCGGCAATCTCTCCAAGAACGTCTCCCCGTTCTGGACCTTTTCCGGCAATGGCGGCTACTCTCGCTATCCCTCGACCTGGTTCTGCAATCCCATCTACGACGGCGTTGGCGAAGACCAGCAGATGTATCTCCAGAATGGCGGCACCGCCTCCCAGACTGTGACCTTTCCGAAGGCGGGCCGCGTCCGCGTTTCCTGCCGCTATGCAAAGCGCTCCGACCGTCTTGACACGGGAGCCGCCCGCGCGGGTGGCCAGACGTTCTCGATCTCACTCGGCGGCGCGGTCATCGGCTCCGCAGTCGTGACGAACGCCGATTTCTCGACGCTTGTCGCGGAAGGCGAAGTCGCCGCCGGTGCGCAGACTCTCCTTCTTTCAGGCGGCGCAGTCTCCGGCTCCGACGTCTCGACCATCCTCGACGACATCCGCATCGAATACGTCGGCGGGACTGATCGCATCGTCGAGGACGCCGCCTTCGCCGACGGCTCCTCGACTTGGACCATGGACGGCGCGGTCACGGAATCCGACGCCTTCGGTCTGCGCGAACTCGTCTTCACCGGCACCGCGTCGGCAACGGCCTCGTTCACGATCCCGACCGCCGGGCACTACCTGCTTTCCTTCCAGTCGCGCGGCCGCCCGCTCTCGGAAAACAACGGCACCGACGGCATCTACCACAACTACCGCTTCTACTCGCACAATCTCAACGTGCACGTCGATGGCGCGTATTTCGCGAACTACTACAACGAGGCGGCTGACATCCACCCCGTGGAGATGCGCCTGCCGTATCTCCCGGCCGGAGAACACACCATCACCTTCGTCGGCAGCAGCGACGAGATCGTCCGCGAAACCGCGCAGTCGCGCATCTCGGACGTCACCGTGACGCCGCTCGCCACCGACGCGATGGCCGACTGGAGCGGTGTCGAGTTCGACCTCGCGGATGACGCAACCATCGCCGCCGACCTCGGCGGCACGGTCCGCCTCGGCAAGCTCAAGGTGGGCGGCGTCGCGAAATACGGCGAATTCACCGCCGCGAACTCCGCCTTCGTGACCGGTGCCGGCACGGTCGAAGTCGTTCCCGCAGCATTCGTGCTGGTGGTGCGGTAGAGTTCCGCGAGCGCCGCGTTGCGGCCGCAGCCGCAACGCTGGCCCTCGCGGGCAGGACGATCTAGGAGGACTAGGAAGCCTAGGAACCCTAGGAACCCAGCACGCTATGAAAAGTCTCGTATTCCTCTGGCTCGCGGCGCAGGTGCTTGCATGCGCCGCAAGCGGTGCAAATCTCCTCTTTCACGCGCCGCTGGACGGTTCGCCCGTGGCGGCCTTCGCCGCAGGCGAGCCCGCACCGCTCGTCGCGGAGGGGCTGGACTGGGGCGACGGCCCGCTGCCAGGCACCAGGGCGCTGCGAATGGTCGGCCCGGAGTCCCGCCTTGCCGGGAGCGCGGCGGAGCCGCCGCACGGCAAGATCCCTCCGCGCCTGGCCTACTCCGCCGCCGGCAACCTCCCGCGCGACAGCGGAACCGTGGCGCTGTGGACCAAGCGGGAGTGGAACTTTTCCGATGGCGCCGAGCAGCCCTTCCGCACCCTTTTCGCCACGCCGATGCCGCATGGCATCGACAAGGGCCGCATCGGCTCCGGTGCGCTGTGGTTCTGGTGGCAGGACTCACGCCTCCGCGCCGACCAGAGCGACTCCAGGGACCGCTACGCCCGCTGCGAGAGCCTCCCCCTCTCCGGCGAATGGATGCACCTCGCGTTCACGTGGCGGCCCGGGCGCGTCGAGCTCTTCGTGAACGGCGAGCGCCGCCGCCACCTGCGCGACATGGATTCGCCGATCCGCGACGCCCTCGCCGAGGCCGAAGCCGCCAGGAATCCCCCCGACCGCTCCGCCATCGACCGCTTCTTCGTGGGCTGCTCCGACTCAACCGGCCCGGCCGATTCGCTTATCGCCGACCTGCGCATCTACGACGCGCCGCTAGCGGCAGAGGAGGTGAAATGGATTTTCGATGAGACGCGCGACAAGCGACCGGCGACATGCGACGAGCGGGCCGACATGCGACTGACGACATGCGACAGCCGGACCGACGGCTCCCATTCCCGCGCGCCGCTTCCCGGCGAAGCGCCGGGCACCATCGACCCATCCGCCATCGAACTGGTCGCGGAAGTCTTCCCGGCGTCCTGCTGCGAGGGCGAGCGCGAAGCGCCGCACTCGCAGATCTTCCGCTCCGTCGGCCCGCTCCGAATCGGCGAGCTGGCCACTCCCGATAGTCGGCTGTCAGCCCACCAATACCTTGAGGCCGGCCCGCGCAAGGGCGACCGCTTCGCGGTGCGTCTCAGGCTCCCCGCCGACGTGCCGCTGTTCCTCGTCGAAATCGACGTGCCCGACGACGCGCTACGCACCGAGGATCTCATTCTCCAGCCATGCGGTGGCGCTTCCGACTACGCCATGCAGGTGGGCCTTCTTCTTGGCGGCGAATACCCGAACTCCGGCCGCATTCTCACGCACCGCTGCCTCTACTGGGCGCGCACCAACGATGTTGCGCTCGTCGCCATGACCGCCCGCGACGGCGCCCCCGCCGCAGTTGCGGCCATCCGCGCCTACGCCGTGCGCGACTCCGCGCTGCCCTTCTGTCCTGTGCCGGGCACGGTCTGCCCTGCGCCTGGCGCGGAAGCGCCTGGTATTCTCCGCCACGCGGCGCTCTACTACGAAGACCCCGCGCTCAACCTGCAATTCGGCCTTCCTTCATCAGCCACCTCCACTCCGGCGGGCTTCGCGGAGGAGCTTTCGCGGCTTGCCGCCACGATGAAGTTCACCGGGCAGGATGCGCTCTTCTATCCCGGTGCGTGGTATCAGGGGCTCATCGAGGCCGGCGGCTACAATCCGCGCAACCATGCGCCGCGCTGGCGCGAAATCCTCTACGACGCCTTCGACCGCGAGGGTCTCTCCTTCGTCCCCACCATCAACCTCAACAACATCCCTTGGGAACCGGGGGCCGTCACGGTCGAATCGCTTACGAACGGGACCCTCCACCCCACGCCCATCGCCATCCACGATACCGGGAAACCCAATCCCGGGCTTTGGCACAACACACCGCCGAACTACAACTTCTTCCACCCGGCGGTGCAGGCGGAAATCGAGCGCATCTTCGACACGCTTGTTTTCGAAGGCTCCGCGCACCCGTCCTTCGGCGGCGTGTGCCTGCACCTCACGCAGCACTGCTGCCTCTGGTGGGGCAGCGACAAGAGCGGCTACAACGACTACGCGGTCGAAGCCTTCTGCCGCGACAGGGGGCTGAAGCCCCCCGCGCCACTCGCCCGAGCACTTGAAGCCCATCCTGATGCGCAGGCTCCGTCCTGCGCAGAACGTGGCCGCGACTACGCCGAATGGCTGCGTTCCGACCCGGCGCTTTGGGAGAGCTGGATTCAGTGGCGGTGCGACCAGGTGACCTCCTTCTACGCTCGCCTCGCGGCAAAACTCACCGCCGCGCACCCAGGCGCCGCGCTCTACGTCAACAACTTCGTGCCGCCCGACGTGAAGCACCCCGACTTCGGCGACCCCGGCTTCATCCACGCCGCGGCGCGCCGCGCCGGTCTGGACGTTCCGGCGCTTGAGGCGGCCGCTCCGAACGTCGTCGTGATGCAGTCCTCCGTCCCGGCCGACTACCGTTGGGGCTACGTGGACCGCTACTTCCGCTTCGAAAACGCCGCCTCACGCGCCTCCGCGACGAACACCATCGCCACGCTTGACGCCACGCCCGGCTTCTGGTCGCTCCTTGGCGAAGCGTCGCGCCCGTGGGCGCACCAGCACGACCGCTACTGGGAGAGCGCCATCGGGGCGCGCGGCGACACGCTCTCTTGCGCCTGGATGAAAGAGTGCGCATGGCGCGTTTCCACCCTCAACCCGGCCGGCGCAAGCGCTCTCTCTCACTTCACTCGCCCGCTGCGCTTCCACGACGCGCTCGGCCTCTCCAAGGGAGGCTTTCTCGTTGGCACCTACGGAATGGAAGCTCAACTCGCGCCGTTTCTCGCGGCCTTCCGCTCCCTGCCGCCCATTGTCCTGCCGGAGCTGCCGTCCTCGACCGAGCTCGTGAAAGTCCGCGGCGGCGAATGGCGCGGCACCAACTACCTCTACGCCGTGAACACCGGCGACACGCCTGCCGAAGTGGCATTGCAGATGCCGCCCGAAGCGGCAGAGCTAGGACTCGTGGAATCCCGCGCAGAGCCGCAGAGCCGCAGAGAGGCCAACATTACTTTGCGCAAGATCGCCCTCGCCCCCAATTCCCTCCGCGCCTTTGCATGGCCGGTCAGCCTTGCACCCAGCGCGGAAGCGCCGATCTACCCTGTGCCCAAAGCGGAAGCTTTGGGATTCTCCCTCCCCCCCGGAGCGCGCATCGAGGGCCAACGTCTCGTCGTCGAAATACCGGCAAACGCGCCAGTCGGCGCCCGCGTCGCGCACTGCGTGGCGGCATTCGATCCGCAGCCGTTCCTTCCGGGCGGCCACGGCATCCTGGCCCGGGTCGGCGTCTCCGGCTATGGCGTCTCCGAGCCAGACCATCCGTGGAATGGCGTCAAGTTCATGTTCCACTACCGCGAAGGCGCCTCAGGCATCGATCGCTGGCCCGGCGCCAGACTTCCGCGAGGATCCTTCACGAACGCCGTCGCAGAAATCAGACTAACCGAATTCGACCTCGGCGGCGCGCCGAAGGACAACCGCGTGGAGCTGATCCTCGGCCTCGAAGGCTGCACTGGCCGCGTCGAATTCGACCTCTCCTCCCTCCGCCTCGAATCGGAAGACTACGGCTTCGTCCGCACCAACCAGGACTACATCGTGCGGTATCCCGAGCCCACCCCCGGCGCACAGTCGGCCCATGCCCCGTCGGTAGCCGAAGCCGCCATTCAAACCACCCCCGCGCCGCCGGTAGCCGAAGCCGCCATTCATGGCGGCCGCGCAAAGGCGCCGCCTTTGCGCGGCTGCATGCTCCCCGGCCGTGCCACGCGCGAGGAGGACATCGAAACACTGCACCAGTGGGGCGCGACTCTCGTCCGCTTCCAGATCACGCGCAACTGGAGCAAGGTCGATGACAACCAGGACCTCGCCGAATACGCTCGCTGGGTCGATTCGCGCCTCGACAATCTGGAGCAGGTCCTTGGCTGGTGCGCCGCGCGCGGCATGAAGGTCTGCATCGACCTGCACGCCCTGCCCGGCGGCAAGCGCGGCTTCAACGGCCGCCCATACGAGATGAACATGTTCCACGAGAAGAAATATCTCGATGCCTTCATCGACACATGGCGGCGCATTGCAACGCGCTGTGCGCCGATCGTGCAAACGACCGGTCCGGTGATCTACGGCTACGACCTCGTGAACGAACCCAACCAGCGCGGTCCCGTGCAATACGACTACTGGACCGTCCAGCGCCTCGCCGCCGAGGCCGTCCGCGAAATCGACCCCGACACTCCGATCATCGTGGAAAGCGATCTGGCGGACCGGGCCTGGGCCTTCCGCTACCTCTCGCCGCTCGCGATGGACAACGTGATCTACCAGTGCCACATGTACGAGCCCACGATCTACACGCACCAGGGCATCTTCGGCCCGCCTCCCGGCCCAGGCGGAACCTTCCTGCCGTGGCCTGGCCGCTACGGGGAGCAGATCTGGGACAAGGAGACGATCCGCCGCGAGCTCGAACCCGTCCTCGAATTCCAGCGCCGCCACAAGTGCAAAATCTACGTCGGCGAATTCAGCGCCGCCGCCTACGCGCCCGGTGCCGAGAACTACCTGCGCGACTGCATCGACCTCTTCGAGGAATACGGCTGGGACTGGACCTACCACGCCTTCCGCGAAGCGCCGTGCTGGGATGTTGACAAGGAAGGGCCGAATATCGACAATCTCCGCCCTGCCGCGACAAACACGCCACGCAAAAACGTGCTGCTGGACGGTTTCTCTCGATGAAAAGAATTTTTTTGGATGAGCGACTCCTTCGCGGAGACACAGGCGTAAACAATCTACAACCGCTAGACAGAGTTTCATGGATATGGTCGGCTGCCGCCGCCGAGCCGCCGCCTCCGGAGGGCGTGTTTCTTCGCTTCAGACTCAAGTTCGATTCGTCATCCGCCGATTCGCCGATCCGCATTGACGTCACCGCCGACGAGCGCTTTGCGCTGCTGATCGACGGCGAGGAGATCGGGCGCGGGCCTCACCGCTGCACCGTCAATCATTGGCTTTACCAGTCATACGAACTGCCGCTTTCGCCCGGACCCCACGAACTCGTCGCGGTTGTCTGGCGGCTTGGGCATGCGGCGCCGTCGCAGCAGCTTTCATGGCGCGGGGGATTCGCTCTCGCCGCCGAAGATCGGGCGTTGGCAAGTCGTCTCGACACGGGAACCGCCCCGTGGCTGGTGGCCGCGCTTTCCGGCACCGCGCCAGGCGGCCTGGATGAAGAGTCCGTTCGCCACATGGTTGGTTCGCCATTCGCAGTCCGCGGCACGTCTTTCCTCGACGAAGCGCCGCCAGAGTCCGCATACGCGCCGGCGGTTGTCGTCCGCGGCCCGGTATGGCGCAATGGCGACAAGCCCAACTTCTGGGGAGGCCGCGTTCATGGATGGCAGCTCTACCCGGACACTATTCCGGACATGCTCATGCGCCCCGCCGCGCCGGGCGTCTTCCGCGCAGGGCCGCATTTGGGCCGCGCGCCTGGACCCTTCGTGGTGCCTGCGCGCAGCCGCGTCGAAATCACGTGGGATCTCGGGAACTACTTCTGCGCATTTCCAGACATGGAATGCTCCGGCGGCGCCGGCGCTCTCGTGCGCTGGGGCTGGGCCGAGGCGCTGCGCGGCCCCGACGGCCTCAAGTTCCTCGACCGCGACGCGCCCGACGGCGGTGACTTCAGCGGCTTCTGGGACTATTTCCGGCCAGACGGTCGCCGCGGCGCGCGCTTCACCACGCCATGGTGGCGCAGCGGCCGCTTCTGCCGCATTGAGATCGAGACCGCCGAAGATCCACTTTCCGTGAGCCGCGTCGGCATCGTCGAGACCCGATACCCGGTAGATCCGGAATCCTCCTTCACGTGCGACGACACCACGCTAGGCCCAGTGCAGACCATTTGCGAGCGCGGACTCCAGATGTGCATGCACGAGACGTTCTTCGACTGTCCGCACTACGAGCAGCAGATGTATGTCGGCGACACTCGTGTGCAAATGCTTGCGGCAGCCGCCATGACAGCCGACGACCGCCTCGTGCGCCGCGCCGCCGACCTCTTCGACGAATCCCGCCGCCCGGACGGCATCACCGCCATGCAGTTCCCCGCCCGCAAGGGACAGGAATCGGCGACATACGCGCTTGTGTTCCCGCTGATGCTGCGCGACGCCATGATGCTCCACGACTGCCGCGACTGGCTGCGCGTCCGCGCCCCCGGAATGCGCGGCGTCCTGCACGGACTTGCGACATATCAGCGCCAGGACGGACTTCTCGAAAATCTGCCCGGCTGGAGCTTCATCGACTGGGCGCCGGCGTGGAATGACCGCAAGGGAGTCCCGCCAGGAGGCCGCATCGGCGAGGGCGCAAGCGCCCCGGCGTCCTTCTTCCACGTTCTTGCGCTTCAGGCCGCAGCGGAAATCGACGGCGCTCTCGGCGAAAGGAGACTGGCCGCTCACTGGCGCGCCGAGTCGCGCCGCGTGGCCGCCGCGGCGGTAGCCGCCTTCTGGGACGAACGGCGCGGACTGCTTGCCGATGACGAGGCGCACACCTCATACAGCGAGCACGCGCAGTGCCTGGCGCTCCTTGCTGGCGCGCTGCCGCCGCCATTGCGCCGCCGAGCGCTGAGCGGGCTTCTTGAAGCGCCTGACCTCGCGCGCTGCACGGTCTATTTTTCGCACTATCTTTTCGCGACGCTTCTGCGCTTCGGGCGCACCGACGTTTTTCTGGAGCGGCTCGACCTTTGGCGCGAATACTGCCGCCGCCACCTGCGAACCCCGCAGGAAGCGCCGGATGGCGGCAAAAACGGACAGAAGGAGACGCGAAGCGACTGCCACGCCTGGGGCTCGCATCCGCTCTGGCACCTTCACGCCGGCGTCGCCGGCGTCCGCCCCGCTTCGCCGTTCTACGGCAGCGTCGTCGTCGCCCCGCAGCCGGGGCGCCTCAGCTTCATCCGCTCCGAGACTCCAACGCCGCGCGGACCGGTTTGTCTAGACCTTCACTTCGACAACGGCCGGGCAAGCGGCGCGGTTACGCTGCCGCCCGGACTTGAAGGCACCTTCAAATGGCGAGGCTGCGCCGTTCCGCTCGCGTCGGGAGAAAACAGTCTGCAACTCCCGGACAGTCGATTCAAATCGAAACTGCGTTCCGCGCGGAATTGATCTTAATGGCGATGGCGTCAGATCTTCAAGGCCATCGCGGAACCGGCGGCACGGGCCTTCGCGAGGTCCTTTTCCCAATGCGCTGACCGCCAGGCGATGTGAGCGTCGGGCATGAGGCCGTCCATCGCGTAGCGGGAGTAGTCCTTGACCTGAACGGTCGTGTAGGCCTCCACGAACGCAGGCGACGGATCTCCGACGGCGCGCGAGACGGCGTTTTCAAGGATCGCAAGGTGCGCGCGGATGTCCGGCATCATCGATTCGGGGGCGTTCATGGAGTAGATCCACGCGAGCGGCATCTTTCCGGGGGCGGTGACGGAGAAGTCCGTGTAGTGCAGCCATGGAAAGACGAGCCGTTCGAGGAATGCGCGCGTCATGGCGGTCCATTCCGAGAAGTATATGGGAGAGGCGATGACGAGGCCGTTGGCTTCGTTTACGGCGCGGAGCGTGTCCGAAAGTCCGTCGCGGAGGGCGCAAAGTCCAGTTTCGCGCCCCTTGAGCTTGCACGCGAGGCAAGACACGCATCCCCTGTATGCGGGCAGATCGTAGAGTCGGACGCGATCGACTTCGACATCCGGGGCCGCTTCTCTGGCTCCTTCGGCGAAGGCGTCGCAGAGCGCGGCTGTGTTCATGGCGCGACGAGGGCCGCCGTCAATTATCAGGATTTTCTTCATTTGAATTCCATTTCGTTCCGTGGCGGGATTTTCAGCGGCGCCACGTCACGGGAGGCGTCCGCGGACGAAAAGCTGAATGTAGCCCCAGGCGGGGGCGTCCACGCGGCCGTGGTCGCAGAGCGGACACTCGACATAGCGCGCGAACGGATGGCCAAGGGCCTCAAGCGAGGACACGAGGAGGCGGTTCTCCTCCGCGCGGCATTTCCACTCATAGGGAGGTTCGCCGCAGACGCTTACGATCGGCGGCACGTCCTTCGAGACGTGCGCGAGGGGCGCGAGGTCGTCGATCTTCGGGAGATACTGCGGATCGTCGTCGCCCGCGAATTTCCGGACGTTGAAGTGTTTCGTGGCCTGCCCGGACACGGCCACGATGCCGGCCAGTTCGCGGTTGGAGCGCCCGAGAGCGGCAAGCCACTTCGGATCCATGCCGACCATCATTGAAAGATAGGCGCCGGCGCTCTTGCCGCAAAGATATACTTTTTTGGGATCGCCGCCGTATTCGGCGATGTGCGCCAATGTCCACGCTACCGCGGCGGCGGCGTCCTCAATGCAGTCCTCTCCCCGGGATGCGTCTTTGCCGAGCAGCCGGTATTCGACGGCGACCTGGGCGATTTTCCCGTCCGACAGCGGAATGAAGTGGCGAGCGCCTCCGGAGAGGCCGCCTCCATGGAGCCACACTACGGTTGGGAAGTTTGTTTCGCCGACGGGAACGCGGATGTCAAGCACGCGCGACGGTCCGTCCGCGTAGGGAATGTCCTTTTCCGTCCGCACGGCGGCCTGGGTTTCAAGCCCTGCGACGGCGGTCGCGGCAATTAGTGTCATTGCGGTGATTTTCATCTTTGCGGTTGGGTCTGGAGGAACGTCCGGCGCGGAGTTTTTCCAAACGTGTTCCGCCCGTCGGCGTCATCGCCCGGGCGGCGCGGAAAATGCTACCCAACCGCCGCCGCGAAGTCAAACGGCCCGCCGATCAGACCTCACCGGGCGATTTTTCCAGCGAGTGGCGACCGGGGGCGAAAACGCGAGGTTCGCGGCCCGGGACGACGACGGTCGCGGTCGTGCCTTCGGGGATGGAGAAGTCCCAGCGCCACGCGCCGGTTTCGTCGTAGCGCCACGCGCTTTCGATTTCGCCCTGCGGCGAGCGGTAGCGCGCAGTGCAGTGGCCGACGCGCGGATCGGGATGCGGCGCCAGGACGAAGTGGCGGAAGCCGCCGCGCTCCGGGTCTTCGCGGATGCCGGCCATGGTGGAATACATCCACGCGACGATCGCGCCGTAGGCGTAGTGGTTGAAGGAGCGGTTGCCGTCGGCGAAGCCGCGGTCGCGCGTCCAGGCGTCCCAACTTTCCCAGACCGTCGTGGCGCCCTGGTCCACGGAGTAGAGCCAGCTTGGCCAGGCGTGCTGAAGCAGGAGCGAATACGCGAGTTCGTCGGCGCCAAGCTGCGTGAGGACGTCGAGCAGGATCGCCGTGCCGAGGAATCCGGTCTTGAGCCGGGTCCCGTGTTCGCGGATGCTCTCGAAAAGCTCGTCGCGTGTCGCGGCGGCGGGGGCGGGATCGAGCAGGCCGAGCTTGAGCGCGAAGAGCGCGGGGGTCTGCATGTCGCGGAAGAGCGGGATGAGCATCCCGTCCGACGGATCCACGAATTTTTCGCGCAGGAACGCGCGGGCGCGGCCCTCCATGGCGGCGTAGTGCGCGGCGTCGGCGGCGCGATCGGTCTTTTCGGCCATTTCGCGCATCATCCGCGCGTCCCACAGCCAGTAGCAGCAGCCGAGGAACTGCCACAGCACGAGCGCGTCGGGCTTCACGGGCGGCACGTTCTTCACGCCGCCCACGTAGGCGCGGCCGCTCGCGGTTTCGAGCTTTTCGAGCGAGAGCCAGTCGGCCCACTGGTGGTTGCGCGCCTCGGGGGAGGCGAATTTCATGTCCTCCACCAGCGCCAGATACCGCGCCATGGCGTCCCAGTTCTCGTCCACGATCCGGCGGTCGCCAAAGTGCCGCCAGATCGTGTAGGGCACGATGATCCCGGCGTCCGCCCAGCCGAACTGGTGGGCCGCCTCTCCGATCATGCCGGCAGGGGCGACGCCGGGAAACGAGCCGTCGGGATACTGCGTGTCGCGCATGTCGCGCATCCACTTGCGGAGGAAGCCGTCCACGTCGGCGTTGTAGGACGCGGCCTTGGCGAACACCTGCGTGTCCGCCGTCCAGCCGAGGCGCTCCGCGCGCTGCGGGCAGTCGGTCGGGACGGAAAGGTAGTTGGAGCGCTGCCCCCAGAGGACGTTCGACACGAAGCGGTTCAGGGCGGCGTCGCCGGTTTCGAGGAACCCGGTCTCCGCCTCGGCGGAGATCGACGAAACCGGAATCCACCGGACGCGCCGTATTTCGGCCGCGCCGCCCTCGACCTCGATCGAGAGGTAGCGCCCTCCGTAATACGTGAACGTCGGATTCCAGGCCTCGACGCCGCCCCCGGCGAAGACGTATCGCGCCCGGGTGCGGGCGCCCCGGTATTCGGCGAAGTGCGCCGAGCCGCCGGGGCCGTCGCAGTTGCGCGACTTTTCGCCGTCGCCGTCGTTGAGCATCTCGGCGGGGCGCGCGGTCAGCGCGACGCCGCGCGCGGCGGAAAACTCGAATTCCGGCACCGCCGCGCAGTTCTGCCCAAAGTCAACGACGAGCGTTTCGCCTGGGCGGAGCGTCATCGGCGCGCGCCGGGCGCAGTCGAAGCGCTCCCGCACGACGACGCGGCCGAAGCGCGCGTCGTCCGCGCCCTCGACGCCGCGCCAGACGTAGGCCTCGACGGGATCCATCATGAGGTCGCGCCGCAGACCGACGCACGGCCCCTCCATCGGCACGATCTCGCCGCGGAACTCGGTGTTTTCGATGGCGGGGGAAAAGGACGGGGGCTGCGCCCCCGAACCCCCGAAGGCGCGGCGCGCGTCGTAGTCCTCGCCGTCGAAGATCGCGGCGTGGGTGACCGGGCCGGCGGCGCCGGAGGCGCGCCACGTCGCGTCGGTGCAGACGCGCGTCTCGGAGCCGTCGGGGTGGCGCAGCAGCAACACCGCGCGGAAGGCGGAGCGTTTGCCGTGGAAGCGGACGATCTTGTCGCGCCACCAGCCGGCGGAGACGGCGGCGAGGAGTTCGTTGGTTTCGCCGGCGCCGGTTTTGAGGAGGGAGGTCACGTCGTAGCGGAACGAGTGCTTCGTTTTGGCGTAATGCGTGAAGCCGGGCTTGAGGAAGTCATCGGCGCCGACTTCCGCGCCGTTCGCCCAGGCGCGGAAGACGCCGAGGCCGGTCATCGTCCACCACGCCTCGGAGACGGGCTTCGGATTCGTGAAGGATTTCGCGAAGACGGCGGTGCCGTCCTCGGCCTCGGCCTTGCCCTTCCAGAGGTCTTCGGCCTCGTCGCGCACCTTGGCGTCGGCGGCGCTGATCCAGATGGAGCCGTCCCAGAAGTCGGGGCGGGGGGGTGTGTGTTCTTGCAAAGTCATTTTGCGTTCTTGAGCAAAGTCAGGTTCTTGAGAAAAAGGGTGCATCGGGTGCCGCGTGGATTCGCCCCGACGCGGATCGCGGAGACGGAGGCGGCGTCCATGCCGGGCGGCAGATCGACGCGGCGGCGCTCCCAGTCGCCGGTGGGCGGGTCGAACGGGATGAAGAGGTCGGGGCGCCCGTCGCCGAATACTAGCATGAGATATTGCGACTTGAAGTCGTTTTCGACCTTGTCCTGCTCGCTGCGGATCTCGAACTCAATGCGCAGGGTTTCCGCCAGACTTTCGCGTGGAAGGTCGAGCGCGCGCTCGGGATACATCCAGCGGTCGGCGGCGGCGCTTTTCCACGAGGCGTCGAATCGGAGCGAGCCGTCGGCGGAGTCGAAGGAGACCGATTGCGCGTCGGCGGAGGAATTGGTTTTCCACAGCGCCGGATCCTGCCAGGGCAGTTCGACCTTGCGGCAGGTCGCTGTGAACGCCTTGTCGAAAAGCAGCGGCACGGCGAGTCGGGAAATCGGGCGGCCCTCGAAGGCGCCGGAGAGGACCAGGGTGCTGGTCGACTGGCCGCTTGCCTGCGGCGCGAGCATGCACTCGAACGCCGCCGGGCCGTTGGGAAATGGCGGCACTTCGAATGGAGCGGCGGGCAGGCCGGACACGGCGGCGCCGGCGGTTTCCAGCATGCCGGTCTGCGCGGTGTCGGAGAAGTTCCAGAGTTCGACAGTGGCGCGGCCGGCGTCGCCTTTCATCACAGCGAGCGTTTTGCGGCCGGAAATCTCGAAGTCGCGCGGGTCGAGGCGGATGCGCGGGACGAGGGGGGTGTTGCAGTGGCGCCGCTTCGCGGCTGCCCTAGGAGCGCAGGACAAAGAGGCGGCGGGGGAGAGTCCGCCGCCGGGGATGGCGAGATAGGCCGGGAAGCGCGTGGCCGCAAGTCGGAGCAAACCGTCGGGAGCGGGCGCGACCTCGGACACGCCGCCGCACATGTCCACGAGGCGGAATGAGATTCCACGCGGAGGCGCAAGCGTCCACTCCCGCGCGAAATCCGGCGTTGCCGCCACCACGCCGCCCGCGGCGGTGTCGAGCGGGGACTCGCTCCAGAAGACCACGATCTGCGAACCGTCGGGGTGTTCGTAGAGATGGGCGCGAATCCCATCGGGCGCGGCGAGCGCGCCGAGGAGGCGGGCGTCGCCGACTTCGCGCAGGAGCGTCGCCATGGCGGAGAAGACAGGCTTCACGGTGCCGTCGCGGCGGATGACGCCCCAGTCCTTGCGGCCGCCGCGCTCGTTGTAGGCGGCGAAGACGAAGAAAAACGAGCGCTCCACCCCTTCGCTTTGGAGCGCGATGGCGGCCTTGGGGTAGAACTCCGCCACGAGCAGCTCCTGCTCGGGAGAGTGCGCCTTGCGGCCCGCCATGGCGCCGTCGCTTTCCGGCAGACCCTCCATGTCGGTGCCGAACTCCGTGACCCAGATCGGGATGTCGGGAGCGCCAGCGGCGGCGAGGTCGGCGCGGAGTTTCGCGAACGTCTGCGGATATTTCGAAATCGGCGCGTAGGTGTGGTAGTTGAAGGCGTCGAGATACGGGAGGACGTCGTTTTCGAGAAGCGCCTCGTAGTAGGGCGAGTTGTAGGGCGGAATCGAAAGACCGCCGTTCAGGACCGGAATGTCGGGGCGGACCGACCGGAAGGCGAGAGAGGCGACCTTCAGAAGCGAGGCGTATTCCCAGACCGGTTCCGGCGCGAAGGCGAGGTCCGGCTCGTTCCAGAACTCCCAGTCGTCCGCGCAGTCGCCGAAGGCGGTGGCGGAGGCGCGGCAGAAGTCGTAGAGGGCGCGCGGGTCGCCGGGAAGTCGGCGCTGGGGCTGCGCCCACGCGGGGCAGTCGTGGAACATCCCCGAAACGCCGATGCCGCGCTCGTGCAGCATCCGCGCGTTCGCGAGATAGCGGCCGAAGTCGGGAGGGGCGTCGGGCGACGGCTGGACATGGCGCCAGTGCAGCCGGTCGCGCACGTGGCGGAAGCCGCAGAGCGCGAGCAGGTCCGCGACCGTGCGCTCGGTGTCGCCGCCGTTCCACGGGCAGAAAAACGCGCCGCGCCGCGAGATTGAGGAAAGCGCCGCGTCGGCGGCGAATGCGCGGGACGGAGCGCGGGACGGAGCGCGGGACGGAGCCCGCGCGTCAGGATGTGCGCCTTCGGCCACCACCGCAAGCGTGGCGAGGCGGGGCGGCGGCGAAGCCTCGCCGGAGCGCACCATCGCGTAGTATCCGGCCGAGAGCGGCGGAAGGGTCGCCTCTCCGCGCTCGTCGAACACGCCCGAGGCGCCATCCACCTCCCGGTTTCGCCAATCGACGAGCTGCCACGCCAAGCCCGGTTCGCCGCCGCGCGCCACGACGGGCGCGCCTTCGACGGCGGCGTGGCCCGGCGCGTCGAACACGACGGCGGCGTGGGCCGATGCCGCAAAGGCGACGCACAGGAAAAGGAATGGCTGGATCTTTCTCATGGCAATGGCTTTCCTAGGGTTCCTAGGGTTCCTAGGGTTCCTAGGGTTCCTAGGGCTCCTAGGGTCCCTAGGACTCCTAGGCTTTCTAGGGTCTCCGTCCTGCCCGCGATGGCGAGCGGAGGGTCTGCCCTCCGCGCACTCGCGGCATTTCTCCTCCTACCTGATCACCATCACGAAAGCCGGAGTCAGCACCTCGAACGAGCCTGGGCCGGAGAGGTATTCGGGGTGCGTCGCGGCGGAGACAATGCCGTACGCGCCGCGCCCGCCGAGGCGGAGGGAGCCAAGGCGCTGTGTCCCGGCGAATTCGAGTTCCAGCCGCGCCCCGGAGGCCACGGCGATCGTGGTCTCGGACGAAAGACCCGGCGTTTCCGGAACGTCGGCGGCGTCCACGGCCTTTAGCGACACCGCGTCGATGTGCGACAGGCGGTCGTTCGCGGAGCCGACGCCGTCCCACCAGTCGGTGCCCGGCGCGCTCATGCCCTGCAGGTGGAGCGTGTACGTCCCGGCTTGCTGAACGCGGAACAGGAAGGCGTGCTCGACGAAGTTCGTCGAATCGACGTAGGTCCAGCCGATGTCGTTCGTCGCCGTGCCGCTCGTGAGGTAGGCGCGGATCGGGTTGCGGCCGTAGCTGTTGGGCGCGGCGCCCTGCGCGTGGCGGGACTCGGCCCAGAAGCGAAGCCGGTGGAACCCGGCGGCAAGCGCGAGTCCAGACTGCATGATTTCGCTCTGACCACGAATCTTGGCGCGCATGACGCCGTCCACAATGTTGACGTCGTAGTTCTTCGCGTCGCGGTCGAAGCGCTCCCAGACGGCGGAGGAGGAATATCCGGAGACGCTCGAATCGGCGTGGTTGTCGTAGGACCAGTCGTTCGCGTTGTAGTATCCGGCCTGGGTTCGGGCGGTGCAATCCTCGAACGAACCGTTCGAGAGCAGTTCTTCCGGATCGGCGACGGGGACGAGCGTGAGATTGTCCACGAGCGCGCCGCCCGAGGCCCTTGTCTGGCGCAGTTCGATCACGACGGCCTGGGTGCCGTCCACCGTGAACGAATCGGGGAATTCGACCGGGGCGAGCGCGTGCGAGGAAACCGTGAGCGACCCCACCGACGCGGCGGCGCCGCCGCCGACGGAGACCTTCGCCTCGAGCGTGGGCGCACCGGAAATGTTTTGCCCGTTCACTTGAACCGTGGAGCGCCGGGCAGCGTCAAGACGCAACCGGTAAGTGCCGGCCGGCGGGACAAACTGCGACGTGGTGCGCGCGACACCGCCGTCGCCGAAGAGTCCGAGTTGGACGAAGCCGAATACATTCTCGCCGAAGCAGTCGTAGTAACTATAGAAGGCCCGTGTGTAGGGGCTGGTCTTCGATCCACTATACGTGTTGTAGTCCCGGTTGTAGGCGGAAATGCCCTGCTCGACGAGGGCGACGTTCGGAGTCGCGCCGGTGCCGAACTGAGTTTCGACGGCGAACTCCCACCCTTCGGCCGTGTTGGCTGCGTTGAGAGTCGGACTGAGAAGCTCCGCCGTTTCCTCGAAATCGCCGTTCGGAACGGGAATGGCGGCCGTGTCGAGTTCGGAATCCGGAACCAAGCGCAGGCGCAGGTCGTCGAAATCGACCGTGCCGTCCACATTGGAGTCGCCAATGACCTTGGAGCGGAGCCGCAGCTGATACTGCGTGCCGCCGACAAGGCGCGGTGTGCGGTAGTAAACGCGGTAGTAGGGGGAATCGGATTTCACAAGATCGCCGAACTTGACCATCGAACTCTCGTCTTCGCCGATGAAGAATTCAAAATGGTTGCGGTTGCCTTTGTTGAGATAGTTTTGGCGCCCGGAGGCGTAGAAGGAAAACTCGTAAACGCCGTCGGCGGGAGGCGTGACGGTGGCGGTGGCCTGGACCCCCTCGCCCTTGAGCATCATGACGGCGATGCCGTCCGGCGCCGGCCACGATGAAAAGTAGGTGTTGCAGGTGTCGAAATTGTAGATGGCCATGCTCTGGTTGTAGTAGCCCGTCAGATCCTCACGCTTGAACCCCGAATTCTGAGTGGAGGCACCCGCCGTGATGGTGACGCGGGTGTTGACGCGCGGATTCTGAAGATTCATGAGCGTTGCGTTGTTCGTGTAGGACTCGAACGAGGAGTCCGCCGGCTCCGCGACGATGGAATCGACCGCGGATGGCGCGGCGGCGGGCGCGAGGCGCAGGACTCCGCCCGCGACCGAGACGGCGCTTTCCGGGAGCGTCGCGACCGAGAGGCGGCCGCGCCCGGACTTGGCGATGGCGCCAGTCGCGCCGGGCGCCGCCGAAATCGCGTCGCCGCAAAGACCCGACTCCACGGCGTAGGCCGCGCCGGACTCCGGAACGGCCACGACCTCGGGCGCGAGCGGGAGGACGGCGGAGGCGTCGGCGTCAAACGCCGCCGCGCCCGCGCCGCCCACGGTCACGGGCGAGCCGGACTCCGGAGCGAACGTCGCCGTGCCGCCCTCCAGGCGCACCGTCGGCGCCGCCGCGCACGCCGGGACGCCCCACTTGTCCATGAGATAGGCGCGCACCTGCATGCGCTCGGCGTCCGTCACCTTGTTCGTGAAGACGACGGCCTCGAAAAGATAGTCGCCGCCGTTGCGCAGGAGTCCCGCAGTCGCGCTCTGCGACGAGTCGCGGAAAAACGCCGAAAACTGCGCGGGCCTGTCCGTGAGCTCGAACTCCATGAGGTGGAGACCGGTGTGGTTCTCCATGGAATCCGTCCAAGGATCGACGGACGCGCCGTCGAAGAACATCCGCCCGGTGTCCATCGCTCCGGCGTAGGAGGTGCCGCCATACTGGAGAATCGCTGCGGAAAGGGAATAGGAGGAGTAGAAGTCGCGGACGGGAGTCGCGGAGCCGAGGTAGTTGCCGAGGATGTGGCCCCAGTGGTTGGAGACGGCCTGGACGAGAAACACGTGGAAGACGTTCTGAAGCGTCGTGTAGTCGAGCGTCCACTTCGCGCCGTCGGCCACCGAATCCGTCGCCTGCGCGGCGGACTTGAGGAGCAGCGACTGACCGCTCGCGCGCCCGTCCTCCGCGCCGCCGAACCAGACGCCGGTTTTGCCGTAGGCGGAAACGACGGCTGGCGGAACGCCCTCGCCGCCGAGATGAACGGACGCGGACGAGTCGGTCCACCAAATCGGGGTTGCGCGCAGATAGCGCGAATCGGAAGCCGATGTGGCGCGCGCGTCGAGCCACTCGGCCACGAGTTGCGACGAGCCGGGGTGGACTTCCTGGCGATACGGGGTCCCGTTCGTCGCGAGGAGATTCGCCGAAGCGGCGTCCAGCCAGAGCGCGGCCTTTTCGTCGATGACCGACGGGCGCGCGATGGCCGGAGCGGCCCCGCCGGCCTGGAGCGTGAGGTTGCCGCCCAGAACGCCGATTTCAGGCGGCGCGGGCTGGACGACCGAGGCTGCGGGAAGCACGAGCGTCCCCGTGCCCGTCTTGTAGAGGCGGCCGGTGCCGTCCACCGACACGCGGTCCGTCTGCGTTGCGGTTTCGCCTGCGGCGACGCGGATTTCCGCGCGCTCGCGCCAGCCGACATCGACCGTGCCGGCGGCGACCGGCGCCGCGGCGAACGCCGCCGCGAGCAGCGCCGCGCAAAGGCGCGCCGCAGGACGCTTCATCGAGATCTTCATTGTGATTAGCCTTTTGGTTTGGAGTTGTTGGAACTTCGCGAGTCGGCGGCGACGGACCATGCCGCCGCCGACACCGACGATCCTAGTGCGGAAAACGAAAATCCGCAACCCCGAAAAGTGATGTTTTCAACAACAAATTCATCCCCAAAACAACGAAAGAAAGGACAGGTTGAAACCGACCATGCCAAGTAGTATTCTTCGCGGCGTTGCTCCATGGAACATGACCCGATTGGCTTCATCATTCGCAATTTTCCACTGGACGCCTTTCCATCATTCACCTTTTCCCCATGAACGAAAATTCGCCAGCAGTCTCCACATCAGTCAACCAAGGCGCGACGCCTGGCGCGAAGTGGCCGTTCATCGTGATCCGGCACCCGATGTCCGTCAATGAAAAACCGGACGAGTTCGGAATTCTCGTGCAGACACACCGGAACCACCCCGGCGCATGCGACGAGTTCTGGTTCGCGACAGGATCCCGCAAGACGATTCCGGAGCTGGAAAAGGAATGCGGCACCTTTGCCAGATACCGGGAGCTCTGCGCTGCCGCCGGAATTCTCCCTGGCTACCAGCAGGGGCTCACGCTCGGGCACGGAGAACGCCACGACGGACCGGCCAAGCCCGGGGAAGCGCAATTTCCGGACGACGCATGGCAGCGCGGAGCGGACGGCGCAAGAATTCCCTTTCTCTGCCCTCGCTCGCCGTTCGTCCTCGACTACGAGCTCGAATACGCAAAAACCGTCCTGCGCGTCGCGGATCCGTCCTCCTACTGGATCGACGACGACCTGCGCCTCGGCGTCTCGAAGCCAGACGGATGCTTCTGCGACCGATGCATCGCGGCCTTCAACGAAAAGACCGGGCGGGCTCTGACGCGCGAGGAACTCGTCGCGCGCCTCTACGACAAAAACGTGGAACAGGAGCCGCTCCGGGCCGAGTGGAGCGAGTTCAACGCCGAGTCGCTCGCCATCTACGGCGCGCAGGTGCGCAAGGCGGCGGACGAACTTGGTTCGCGCTGCCGCATTGCCTACCAGGCCGTGTCGGCGAACCGCCGCTACACGGCGTCAAGCTACGAGCCGCTGCTTCGCGCGCTTTCAGGCCCCGGCGGCGCGACCGTCGGAATCCGTCCCGGCCACGGATTCTACACCGAGGAGAGTCCGCGCGGGATGATCGCGAAGAACCTCGCCGTCGCCCGCGAAGCGGAGCGCCTGCGCGGCACATCGCTTCCCGTCGCCTCGATCTGCTACGAGGAGGAGACCTATCCGCGCCATCTGCTCAACAAGACGCCCGGCGCGATCCTCACGGAATCGGCGCTCGCGCTTGCGTCCGGATGCGACAGCCTTTCGCTCTACTGGTTTCCGGCGGAGGATCCGCTGCCGGCCGACGAATACGACCGCTTTCTGGACGCGCTCGCCGCGGCAAGGCCATACTTTGAACGACTGGCCTCCTCGACACGCCGGACGAGGCTCGGAGGGCTTGCGCGCTTCGTCGGATCAGCCGCCGCCGAGACGCTCGACTTCGACCTCTACGACGAGAAGGACTTCGACCTTGCCTGCGCCGGGATCCCGGTCACGGTCGCGAACAGCGCCGCCGCGGCCTGGTTTCTGACGGACAAGTCGCGACGCGAAATGACCGACGCCGACCGCGCCGCGCTGCCATCCCTTCCGATGGTCGATATCTCCGACACCGACAAGTTTCCGCTGGCGAGCCGCCGCGCGAAACTGCTGGACGATCTCGATGCGGCGACGAAGGGATTCTTTCCGGTCAGAGTGGACGAATGCAAGGCTCTCCGCGTCCTGCCGCGCGTCCGCGAAGACGGCCGACTCGACAGCGTCACACTGCTCAACCTTTCCATTGGAGGCACCGGCCCGCTCACGATTCGACTCCGCAACAGCGCGGGTTCCTCCGCCGTGTGGCAGGGACCGGACGGCGCCGCCGCCAAACTGCTGCCGACATGGTCCGGCGCCTTGCCGAATGAGCAAATTGTCCGACTGGACAGCATCGGGGCGTGGCAGATCGGCACCATCTTCCTGGAGACCGACGCTACGCCATCAGCCGCGCCGGCCCATGCCGCGGCGCAACATGAATCGTCGCCGCAATGGCACTGGTTCGACGGCACGGCGCTGCCCATGGAGGGTCGCGGCTACGCGCCGGAGAGACTCGCCTCCCCCTACCATCGACTCCCGGCCGACGCCCTTGACCACGTGACACCGGACGTGCGCGGCCTGCAATCCGACGCCGCCGGACTGTGCTTCCGCTTTCGAACCGACTCCAGGAAACTGCGGATTTTCTGGAAGACGACCAAGCCCGTGATCCGGATGTGGAACATGGCTCCATCCGGCGCCGACGGCATAGACGTATATCAGGAAAGGCCCGACGGGAGTTGGCATTTTGTCAAACCGCCATTCCCCATTCCGCCAAACAGTTCCGGCGCCGAATACACCTGGGAAGTCGAACCGGAACTGACGACGCTCGTGTATCTGCCGCTTTACAACGGGATTGCCGAGTTCCGCCTCGGAGTGGAACCCGGCCGCCACGTGGAAGCCGCCCCGGCGCGCCGCAGCGGGATCGCGAAACCGGTCGTGTTCTACGGCACCTCGATAACGCAGGGCGCAAGCGCCGCGCATCCAGGCGGATGCTGGGTTGCCCAGGCCGCCCGTTTCGCCGATGTCGAAGCGGTCAACCTCGGATTCTCGGGCTCTGGAAAGATGGAAGACTCCATGCTTGAGTGTCTGTCGGAAATCGACGCCGCGCTCTACGTCCTGGACACCGTGTCCAACATGACGCCGGAGCTGATCCGCGAGCGCATGGAGCACTTCGTTCGCGGTCTTGCGGAACGGCGTCCCGGCACGCCGATCCTCCTCACGGCCAATGTCTTCGTCATGGGCGAACCCCACCGCCTGCGCGATGCCGCGGTGCGCGCCATCTACGACAAGCTGAAGTCCGAGGATCCGGTGAAATGGTCGATTCTGCACTTCGCGGGGGATGACGCCGCCGCGCTCGCGCCGGACGATGACGGAACAGAGGACGGCGTTCATCTCAACGATCTGGGGATGAAGCGCGCAGGCGAGCACTTCGGAAGGAAAATACGGGACATTCTGGGGCAAACGGCGTTTTCCCAATGACATCCGATTTATCCTAAATGTCGCAGTTGAAG
>DJYI01000120.1:9782-17159 GCA_002448475.1 Verrucomicrobia bacterium UBA6982 | reverse complement strand
GATCACCCTGATCGGCATCGCCTTTTCGACGAAGAAGCGCGCCGTGAGCGCCACGAAGATCGTGCGCGACGCCTGACAGGCGCAAACGAGTCCTTTACCTGCAATCCGCCGCTCGTTGACGAGTCGGTAGCTGAAAGTGGCAGGCTCGACCGTCGGGACGGGCGGGACGGCCCAATATTAATTTTGAGCCACAGAGAACACAAAGGAACACAAAGCCTTTGTGAACTCTGTGTTCTTTGTGGCTAAAAAACAATCTTTGAGGCTCCGCGGCTCCGGCCGCGCCGCAGCCGCTTTTATGACCGGCGGGACGGGCACGACAGGCGAGGTGACCGGCGGGACGTGCGGGATTGGCGCGTCTGATGACGACAGGCCGTGCGTCAGGCGACGGGGATCTCGACGCCGGGGGAGGCCTGGGCCTTGAGCGCCGCCTCGCGGATGGCGGCGACTTCAATTGTCTCCTCCTCCGGGACAAGCGAGACTCCCGTGGCGTAGAATTCGAGCATGGCGTCGATGAGGCGCGGAAACATGTTCGTCGCGCCGGGCGCGACGCCCACGCGGTCCTTGCCGAAGGCGGTCAGCGTGAAGTCGGCCTGTGGGTGGTAGGTGAGGAGTGCGCTGCGGATGCCGTCGGCATAGCGGACGGAATAGAGTTCCGTCGCGCAGCCGGGGATTCGCGTGACTGAACTTGCGCGAAGGCCAAGCGCGACGACCTCCATTTCGATCTGGTGGATGGAGTAGATTTCGAAACTTTTGCCGCCGCCAGTTGCGGTCACGTGGACGGGGCGCTCCGGCGCAAACTTCCCCATCATCGCGACGAACTCCTCTCCGTAGCGGAGGGCGGAGGTGCTCATGAGCGGCGTTCCGTGGCGGCGCGCGGTCTCGAAGAATCGCGCGGCTGTCGCCCGGTCCGGCGCGAAGGTCTTGTCGATGTAAAGCGGCTTGCCAGCGGCGAGAGGCAGCGCGGCTAGGCGCTCGTGCGCCTCGGGATTGTTCGGCGCAAGGACGCACAGGCAGTCGGAATTTGCGATCACCGTTTCAATGTCGTGGGCCGGACGCATGCCGTTCTTTGCGCACCAGTCTTCCAGCGAGGGACTGCCAGGCGCGGGCGTCTCTTCGTAGGCATAGCCGAGTTCGAATTCGTCCGCTCGCTTCGCCGTGCGGAACCACGCCGGGTAGTTGTTGGCGTGCCAGTTGTTGATGTAGAGGTCGATGAAACCGATTTTTTTCTTCATGGTGGAGATCCTCAGGCAATGCCGTTGAGATTGATCTTGTCCGCCGTCCAGATGAGCGTGAAATCAGGGTGGCCGAGCAGATACGAGGCGGGCAGTTCAGGCGTGGTGCGCTTGTCCCGGAGCATTCGGCGAAGCGGCGCCTCCTGCTCCGCGAAGCAGGCGAGAAGCAGCGTCTTCTTCGCTTCGAGGATGGGCTTCATTCCCATGGTGGCGGCGAAGCGCGGCACTATGGACATGTCGCCGCCCGCGGTGACCTTCGTGTTCTGGGCGACGGTCTCGGACGTGAGTGGAAGAACCCGCGTAGGCATGGCACCGAAGGCTTCTACCGAGATGTCCGCCTCACGCATCGGCTCGTTGAAGGCGATATGCCCGTTGAAGCCGATGCCGAGGAGCTGGAGGTCGATTCCTCCCGCCGCCGCGATGGCGGGATCGT
This sequence comes from Verrucomicrobia bacterium UBA6982, assembly GCA_002448475.1. GTDB lineage: Bacteria > Verrucomicrobiota > Kiritimatiellia > RFP12 > UBA3636 > UBA3636. The sequence goes on along the minus strand of DJYI01000120.1, from coordinate 15,494 downwards.
ATGATTCCGGCGCCGCCGGGTCCGGGAAGTGCGCGTTCTCCTCGTGGAAGCCAAGTTCCGGGTCGAACTTGGAGAAGAGCATTTCATGCATGTATCGCCAGTAGGAGAGCGGGTGGTCGTGCGGGACGGGGGCGCTTCCGTCGGCGGAATACTCGTCGAGGTTCCAGGTTGACAGCAGGGACAGGTCGGCGCGGGCGGCGTTGAGCGACTCGGCGAGCCGCGCGTAAAGTCCGATCATCGTGTTGCCGGTGGCGAGGCCAAGGTTGAAGCGCTCGCCCCGTGAGAGTTTTTCCATGACGGCGCCGTAGAGGATCGACGCGCCGACGGCAGAAAGGTCGTCGTAGTTGCGGACGGATTCGGTTAGCATTTTCCGCTGAAAAGGTTGAAAAGGTGGAAGGTTGAAGGGGCTAGCGGATGGTCAGGACGAACGCTTCCGGGACGTAGTCGGGGAACTCGCCGACGATGGAGAGGCCGTTGAACGCGCCTCCGTTGGCGTCGGCCGCCGCGAACGTTCCAGAAATCTCGCCGTTGGAGTCGGACGAGACGTCGAAACGCGCCAGCACCTTCGTGTCCCAGAGATTCCAGGTTTCGTCCGGCGTCTTGGCGACGCCTCCGACCGTGAACGAGGCATTGCCCGCCGCGCCGCCCTTGGCCGAATAGAGGTAGAGCGTGTAGGGTTCGTCCGTCTTCAGCTTCGAGAGCGTGAACGTGTAGGTGTCGGAAGCGTCGGTCGATACCGCCCAGTTGTTGTGGAGCGCGGAACCGGTCGGCATGGAACCGCTCGTGTAGCCCTTCGTGACGTTTCCGGAGGTTCGCGCCAACGTGAGCGTCACGTTGCGCTTCGTCTCGCCGTCCGCCTCGCGGCAGTTATCGACGGAAACCGAGGAGGCAGGTGTGCTGTTGCTGATCCGCAGGGCGTTCCACTTGTTCCAGTCGCTCCAGCCCTCGCGGCCGGCGCCGGTGTGGTTCGAGAAACGTCCGGCAACGGAGCTGGGCACGCCGAAGTCGATGTTGATCACGCGCGCCGACGGCGAGGCGTCGCAAATTTCGTAGCACGCCGAAAGGCCGGTGGGGTCGCAGTTTCGGCTAGTCAGCGGATCGACCACGTATTCGATGCGGTCGCCGCCGCGGAGCCACAGGCGTTCGGCGCCAAGCGCAGTTTCGTAGATCGTCCCGCCGGTGTCGCGCATCACGGGCGAAGTGGCCGCCACGTGGCCGTTGGCCACCACGCTCGCCAGGACGCCGTCGCCGCCGCCGTTGTTCAGGTCACGGGCATAGGAGCGGGCGCTGTAAATGCCGTCGGACGGGACAGTCGCCTTGAGCGTCGGGCTGCTGCTCTGGTAGCCCGGGTCGTTCACGATGGCGACGAACTCCTGCGGCACGGCGGCGAGCAGGTCGGCCGAAAAGCCGAAGGTCGAGTCGGCGGTCGCCGTTCCATTCGTCGCCATGACGAAGTAGGGATATTCGGAATAGGACGTGAACCGGCCCTGCATCCACCACTTGGTCTTGGCTCCGCCCGCGACCTGGCTCTCCGTGAGCTCCTCGTAGAACTGCGCTCCGCACCAGGCGTTCGTTTTCGCGCCGAGGAACCATTGCGCGCCGCCAAGCAGGTCGTCGAACTCGAATCCCGTGTTCTCGTGCAGACGGTTGGCATAAAATGACTTTCCGGCGTCGTATACGCCGCCCGGCTCGCGGCGGAAGATGGCGGAAACTCCGGTGGCGTCGTTATGGACCTCCCCATGCGGGGAAACGACGATGTCCACCGGCTCGCCGGCGACCAGAAAGCGGTCGTCGAACGTGAAGTGCGCCGTGCAGGCGACGGCCGTCTCCAGGGATATGTAGGCGTTTGTGACGAGGGTATCGGAGACGTAGAGGTAAACATCGACGCCGTCGGCGGCCGGATACGTCGACAGGTTCGCCCGATCCACGTCGCGGGACACGATGGACGCGGAGTAGCGGCCGCTCTCCGGCGGACGGAAGCGGAGAACCGTCCATGTCTTGAGCGTCGAGTCGCCCCCCTTGGGGTGGACCTTGAGTTCGCCCGGCGCGACGGCGGTGGATTGCTGCGACGAAGCCGTGTTGACGAGAACGAAGGGAGACTGTCCGTTGGCGGCGTTCGCGACGCCCTTCAAATACGTGCTGCTCGTCGCTTCGGTGGTAATGCGCGTTGTGGCGACCTTGGAAACATTGTCCGGCGCCGTCTGCGCGGCGGGCGCCGTCGCGGTGAGGAAATACCAGGTTCCGTCGGCGATGGTGCCATACGGGTTGGCGTACGGCGAGGCGGCGACGTTGTTCGCCATCGCAATGCCGGAATCGTAGAACGCGCCCTCGTCTTCCTTGACGACCAAGACCTTGACGCCCGTGGCATCGCTCGCGTGGGAGGTGCCGGAGGCGCCTTTGTTGTTGTTGACGGCGAACCGGATTTCCGTCCCCGCCGTCAGGTAGCGAACCGGCATCTGGAAATCGAAGCGTTTCGTGGCGCCCGTGACGCCCTCCAGCGAGACGACGCCCTGGGCGAGGATCTTGTCGCCGCCAAGCGTGACATGGACGGACGCGCCCGAACTTTCCGTGGCTGGGGTCTCCTTGCTCGTATCGTGGAAGGAGGCGAAGGCGGAATACCAACCGGCTTCCGGAACGATGAAGCGGAGCACCATGCAGGAATTGCCGCTCTGACCGGGATGGAACACCATTTCGTCGACACCGATGGGGTCTCCGTCGAGGACGCCGCCCGTCTTGGTCACGAACGTCGAATCCGTCAGCGCATGGTCGGTGATGTTCACCTTCAAATGCGGCGACGAGGTTCCGCCCCAGCCTTGAAGCTGGTTGTTGTCGGTTTTGGCGTATGACGACTTGAAGTCGCCGAGGGTGGTATATGGCGCGACGCCGGCGGCGCTGCTGTATTTCCAGACGCCGCCGTTTTCGTCCGTGTAGGGATTCGCCGGCGTGGCGTTTTCTGCGAAATTCGCGCGCAACGCCTTTCCGGCGTCGTAAACGGTGCGGGCGGAACTCGCCGGTGGCACGGCGAGCGCAACGAGCGCGGCGACGAAAGCGGCGGCGCGGAGGTGAGCGTCTGGCAAGCGTTCTGCATTCATGTCGTATTCCTTCCGGGTGGTTGTGGTTGATGGGAAAAACGGCTATTCGCGCACGATCTCGTAGAGATAGGTGGCGGCATCGGGGGCGTAGTCGGTGCGCGCGGTGAAGCGGAGTGTCCCTGTTGCCGAGTTCCATTCGGCAGGCACTTCTCCAAGGCGGCGACCGGAGGGTGAGAGGCGGTAAACGGCAAAGGACGGGGGCACCGCCCCCGCGCCCCCGGTGGCCGTTTCCTTGCTTGCTGCAAGCGTCAGCTCAATGTCCGCTGCGCCGTTGCGCATGAGGTGCGGAAGCGAGCCCCACTTGAGAAGAATGGTGCAATCGGGATCGGCGTATTCGATGCCGCTGTTCTGCACGTCCGTGAGATGCGTCAGCAGCAGATGCGAGCAGGTTGCGATCGGCCGGCCGTCGAGGGAGGAAACCCACACCGAGGCAGCCGCTGCGGATCCGCTGCGCGACGTCGGCGAGTTGCCGTTTCGGCTCTCTTCCAGCAGTTCGAATTGCAGCGTCCCTGCCACGTGGGCGCCGCTCTCGGCGAAGCCGCCGCACGTGCGCGGCGTGTCGATGAGGAAGGTGCCGGAGACCGGATCGATGGAGACTGCGCTCTGCGTTTTCCGATTGTCACCGGAAGCTTCCGGACGCCCCCGCTTGCCATCGAACGTGGTGCCAACGCGGCTTTTCCACGCCTTGGCGTTGTCGCCGAGAGAGGCGAGGCGGGGGGCGCCGAAGGCGGGATCGCGGAGGGACGCGGCGTCCAGCACGAGCGGGTCTTCCGCTTCGAGCGGCGCAAGGTCGCCGCGCAGGAAGAGGCAGAGCGCCGCGCGCTCCGCCGCGAGCGAAAGCGGATCGTTCACGATGTCGAAGTAGCCAATCGGACCGCTTGGATTCGCGATGCCGTCGCGCGTGTGCGCCCAGTCGAAGCGCCAGATGCCGTCCCAATCCTGAAGCGCCCCCAGGGTGCCGGTGGCAATGCCGCCGACGCCGCGGTAGCGCCCAGGACCGGAATAGTTGAACTCGGAGACGCAGAAGGGCTTGCCGAACTGGCGCATCCAGACGCAATCCTGCGCGCCGCAGTCGGCGCCGCGCATGGGATTGCGGTTGGGGCAGAGCGAGGGCTGGCGCCACGGCTTGTCGAGGAACTGCGGGTGATCGACGTAGAAGTGGGTGTCGATGTAGTCGAATCCGGCGCGTGGCAGCGCGTATTGCGCCGGCTCGAACCAGGCCGAGATATTGGAAAGCGGAACGGGGCAGCGAAGCTCGTCGCGCACGAAGTCGCGGAGGCGCCCGTAGAGGCGCGTTTCGGCGTCGGCGAGAAACGTCGCCGCAGGCTGGCTGTAGAGGTTGTCGGGGAGCTCCGGTTGCGCGGCGGAAGCGCAATGCCCGCTGTCCTCCAGCCAGCGCCTCCAGGCTTCATCAACGCCCGGCAAGTTGCGGAGCGCTGCGCCGCCACGGTTGCCGAGGTTGCCTTCGTTTACGAGCGCAAGCGTGGCGAGGGCCGGCTCTTCGGCGAGGGTGCGGCCGGTATGCGGATTGACGTGCCCGAAGAAGGCGCGCGCCCAGGCGCAGAGATTGGAATACGCCGGCTCGTAGAAGGCGCAGAGCGCCTTGAAGTCGTCCGGCGGGATCGTGCCGTCGCGGTCGATGCCGAGTGCGCGCCAGGGGAGCTTGTGCGAGCGCGAGACGAAGAGGTCTGTCGTGAGGTAAAGTCCGTTTTCGACGCAGGCCGCGACGAGGAGGTCGAACTTGGCCATGCGGGCGGGGTCGAGCGATGTGCCGTCTTCGCTGACGAGCCACTTTTCGTGGTGGTGGATGCGGACGGCGTTGTAGCCCATGCGCGCGAGGTTGCCCGCAATGCGACCGGCCTCCTCGGTGGTTTCGGGCAGATTGGCGGAGTCGCAGACATTGACGCCGTAGAAGCGCTGCGAGACGCCGGGGAGATTCTCGAACTCGAAGTGCCCGCCGCGCGCCACTACGCGCCCGAACTTGCCCGCCGGCGCTTCGCGCGGGATCGCCGAGGTGAAATCGAGCGCCGATCCGGGTTCGATCCACGGCTCCCGCGCGACCTGAATCCAGCCCGGGCCGGCGACGACGCGGACCGGCGGCGCGGCGGAGAGGCGCAAGGCCGCCGGGGGCTCCGCCCACGAATCCCCGACGAGGAAGGTGCCCTTCACGGCGTATTCCTTGCCGGCCTCGCAGGAGCCGGTGGCGAAGAAGATGCGGATGCCAAGGCCGTCGCCGTTCCAGTGGCGGTTGTCCTGAAGCAGGAGCGGCGTCGGTTCGTCGAGGGCGAGGCGCAGGATCGTGGCGCCGTCGGGGCCGCGCAATTCGAAGCGGGAGGCGGGGGCTCGGAAGAGATGCCCCTTTGGGCCGCGTGCCACCGGGATGGCCACCTCGGCGCCATCGACAATTGCGGTGCCGCCGAAGACGAGTGACGCCGGAAGATTGGCCCCCACGAATGCCTCGGCGAAGCGGCCCGCCCTGTCGGCGACGACGCGCCATTCGGCGCGGACGCCGCCGTCGGGTGCTTCGGCGAAATGGCCGGTGCCGGAGAAGATGGCCGCGCCTGCGCCGCCGGTGCGGAGCGTGAAGGCGGCGGCTAGAGCCGCCGGTCCCGATGCGGCG
>DJYI01000120.1:0-9691 GCA_002448475.1 Verrucomicrobia bacterium UBA6982 | reverse complement strand
CCGCCGGTCCCGATGCGGCGACTCGCGCCGCCGGTCCCGATGAATCGGGACCTCGGCTTACAGGATCGGGGCTTGCCGGACCGGAGGGGGCCGCTGTTTCGCCTGTGCCCATGGCGCCGTAGCCGCCCCAGTTCGAGCTGAAGGCGAAAGGCGCAAAAGTCATGCCGTCGATGGAAAGCCCCGTGCCGAAAAGCACCTTCGCCTCCGCTGCGCGGCCCGCCGCCGGCGCGGCGAGCGCGCAGAACGCGGCGAGCCACAACCCTGCAAGGAGTCTGCGGCGGATCGGCGCCCGAACGCGGAAACGAAGGCTTGTCATTTGGAACGGAACCTCAGAAGCGGACGATTTCGCCCGTTTCGGCGGAGCGGATCATGCCCAGCCCGAAGGTCATGGCCTCGATGGCCTCCTTCGCGCCGGCCTTTGGCGGCTTGCCAGTCAGGGCGCAATCCACGATCGTGGCGATTTCCTGCGCATACATGTTGCCGGAAATGTCCTCCTGCAGATGTCCGAGGATGCCTTCGTCGGCCTCCATCTTCGTTGCTTCGCCCCCGATGTCGAAAAAGGTCAGTCCCTCCGAATCAGATAGTTTGAGCGCCCCCTTTTCGCCGTAAACCGTCATGTAGGTGTCGGACGGGCCGCCGCGAAGCCACGAGCATTCGAGGTTGCTGATGACTCCCCCCTCGTAGGTGGCCGTTGCGCTCACGTAGTCGCGCGGCTTTTCCAGATTTTTGGGAAGCCGCATGGCCTGCGCATAGACGCTGACGGGCTTGCCGAGGAACTTGTTCTGAAGGTCGCAGTGGTGCGCCAGCATGTCCAGCATCACGCCGCCGGACTTTTCGTAGTCGGTGAACCAGTCGCCCCACACGCGGCGGAATCCGCCGAAGATGCAGCAGACGGAGGAGCAGATGATGTTTCCGATCTTGCCATCGGCGATGAGCTTTTCCATCAGCGCCACGCCGGGCGAGTAGCGCCGGACGAAGCCGATGGCGAACAAGTTCTCGTATGCGGATACGATCGGGGCCAGTTCCTTGAAGTCCTCCGCCGTTCGGCACAGGGGCTTTTCGCAGAAGATCGGCTTGCCCGTCGCGACGGCCGCGAGGATGCCTTCCTTGTGGCAGTACGTGGGCGACGCGATGATGACGAGGTCCACTTCGGGGGCGCTGGCCAGTTCGGCGGCGGAACGCTTGATCGAGACGTTCGGGAACTTCGCCTTGAACGCATCGGACTTGGCCGGGTCGATGTCGTAAACCGCCGTCACGGCCGCGCTGTCGAGTTTCGCCAGATTGTCGGCATGGGAGTTGCCCATGCGACCGGCACCTATGATTCCTACTTTGAGCATTGTTTGTGTCCTTTCAGGAGAGAGTTCAAAAACTTGGCCGCTTCGGCGACATCCCGTTCCTGTTCGGGGCCGGGAGGGAGTTCGCGCTCGATGACGAGAGGCCCGCGAAATCCGGAGTCGAGCAGACGCCCGAGAAGCGCTCCGAAGTCCGTCGAGCCTTTGCCCAGCGGCGTTTCTCGGCCGCGCGCCGTTCCGGGCGCCGGCGGGTTGGCGTCCTTGCAATGAACGCCCCGGATGCGGTCGCCGAACGCGGCGAGGGCTTCCGCCGGGTCTCCCATGCCGTAGATCAGGATGTTGGCGGGATCGAAGTTGATTCCGGCGTTCGGCTCGTCGATGTCGTCCAGAAGGCGCGCCAAGGCGCCCGCCGTTTCCGATCCAGTCTCGAAGAGGAAGTCCTGGCCGAGCGCGGCCGCGAATCGGATGAGCGACTTCATGTCCGCGACGAAGCGGTCGTAGAATCCGTTTCGTTCCTCGGGGACGAAGCCCGCATGGCAGGCGATGACCCTGACGCCTCTGCGCGCGGCCCACTCCATCTGGCGGCAGGTGGCGACCATCCGTTCGCTCCGTGTCGCCTGGGGAAAAAGGCCGACGGTGCTTTCCGGGTGGTCCCAGTCTTGCCCGGCATAGGAAAGAAAGAGCGACGGCACGGACATGCCGTGTTCCTCGAGAAGCCCGAAAAGCGCGTCCGTCGCTGCGCGGGCATTCGCGGAGGGGGCCAGCCAGTTTTCGTAAACTCCGGCAATCTGGATGCAATCAAGACCGGCCTCGCCGAAAAAGGCGATCCGGCGTTCCGTCACGTCGCCGCAGCGCAAAAGGGTGCCAATGTTCAACGGGAGTCCTTTCGATGTCGAGATAGGGGATTTCGTGCTCGACGTCGCCGAATTATGATCCGACGCCCCCAATGGCGCAATGTGAAAGATTACAAGTAATTTGTAAATTTCGCTACACATTTTCATGGATTTCGGATAGAATCAAGGCCATGGAAACGCATCGGACAAGACTGCGCGTCGCGGTCGCGGTGGAGCGATCGACGGTTTTCGGGCGCAACCTTCTGCGCGGGTTCGCCGAAGTCGCCGGGAGACGCCCCGAATGGGACCTTTCGCTGGTCGATCCCCGGCGCACGGCATCCGTCGCGGCCAGTGCCGAAGGTCGCCGCTTCGACGCCTGGGTCTGCCGCATTCCGGACAACCGCGCGGCGGCGGCGCTGGCGCGGACGCGGCGTCCTGTCGTGGACCTGGCGACTCCGCACGACCCGCCGTCCTTTGCGACCGTGGCGACGGACGCGAAGGCGATCGGTCGGCTCGCGGCGGAGCACCTGCTTGCGCGGCGATACCCGGCCTTCGCCTTCTGCGGCTATCCGGGCATTGCCTTCTCCGATCATCGCCGGGACTCCTTCGCCGCGACCCTTGCGAAAAGCAATTTCGCGCCGGCCGAATACCGTCCGCCTCGGAACGCGGTCAAGTATTTCGGCGCGGACTACCGCCTCGGCGACAGGCTGGTGGAGACGCCGGACGCCGCCGCTCTGCGCGCCTGGCTGCGGTCCCTTCCGAAGCCCGTCGCCGTGTTCTGCTGCGACGATCTGCGCGCCGCGCAGCTTTCGCGCCTGTGCCGGGCCGCAGGCTTCTCGGTTCCGCGCGACGTGGCGGTGCTCGGCGTGGACGACGATCCGCTCCAGTGCCTCTTCTCCTCGCCGCAGCTCTCCAGCATCGACAGCGACAGCGTGGAAGTGGGCCGCGCCGCCGCGCGCGCCCTCGCGCAGATGCTCGACGCGCCCGAAGGAGCGGACCCGCCCCGAACGCTCGTCGCGCCGCGCGGCGTCGCGGCGCGCGCTTCGACCGACTGCTGGCCCGGCGCGCCCGAATGGCTGCCAGACGTCCTCGACTGGATTGCCGAAAACGCCGGAAGAAACCTCTCCGCCTGCGACGTCTTCGCCCGCGCCGGACGCTCCCGAACGCTTGTGGAGCGCGTCTTCCGCGAACGACTCGGCACCACGGTGCAGAAAACGATCGCGGAGGCGCGCATCGAAACGGCCAAGCGCCTTCTCGCAGAGACGGCGCGCCCCCTCATGGACATCGCCCGAGCATCGGGCTTCTCCTCGGCAGGCTACTTTTCGCGCACCTTCGCCGCCGCCACCGGCCAGGCCCCCTCCGCGTGGCGGGAGGCGAATTCGCCTGTATGACCCTTCAGGAGAGGGAGGCCGGCCCGTCGCCCTGGTCGCGGTCGGACTGGTCCCACCGGCTTGCGTCGGGGATTTCGATGTCCTTGAAGAGGACGCATCCTCGGAATCGATAGTTGCGGGCGGCGTCGAGGAGACGTTCGACGGACGAGCCGAACGTCTTGGCAAGACAGTCCAGGCACCGGAACTCCGTCGCGCACGGATTCACGATCTTCAGTGCGAGGGCGTGCGCGACGGGTTCGACGGGCTTTCCGCAATCGACGCAGGCCACGAGACTAGGCAACGACCGGGGTTGCGCGGAACACTTCGCAGGAACGCGGAGCAAGACGATACGAGATCGTGTCGCGTCCGGATTGGGAGACCTCGCCCGTGAACGCGTCGCGCAGCGAAAGGCGCATGCCCGAATCGTAGGGCAGCCCGAGCTTGTCCAGGTGCGTCCGGCCGCTAACCTCGTTTTCCCCGAAATTGACAAACATCAGAGCCATGTCGCCTCCGTCGAGGAGACGCGCCACGACGCGCGGCTCGTCCTTGTCAAGCTGGACGGTCTCCGCGACGAAGGGCTGAAGCGCCAGCCTGTCCTGGTCGATGCCGAGGAGCGTCCGGTTCGTCACCAGTTTCAGGATCTCCGGATCCATCGAGCGGATGTCGCAGCCCAGCATGAGCGGCGCGCCCCAGACGCACCAGGCGGCGAACTGCACCTTGTATTCCTCGAACGTCGGGACGTCCTTGCCCGCCCACTTCTCGGCGGCGACGTGGCCCTTCTTGAACATCCCCACGGTGAGCATGTCCATGTCGTTGAAGCAGCCCGGGGCGCTCGTGTCGAATTTCGGCAGCTGCGAAATGGCGATCGAGCGCATGGAGCCGAAGGAGTCGAAGATGTCGGGAGTGGAGCGATACATTCCGGCGCCCGTGGAGCGGATCCAGCGCCAGACGTCCTCGCGCCCCCAGTTGCAGGCGGAGAAGAGGATGTCGCGCCCGGAGAGCCGCAGCGCCTGCCCCATGCGGCGGTAGTAGAACTGCGCCTTGTCGTAGAAGGGCATGTCGCAATAGTCGTATTTGAGGAAATCGACGCCCCAGCGCGCGAAGGTGCGCGCGTCGAGGAACTCGTGCTCGAAGGAGCCCGGGTAGTCCGCGCAGGTGCGGACGCCGGCGCAGGAATACATTCCGAACTTGAGCCCTTTGGAGTGAACGTAGTCCGCGACGAATTTCATGCCGCGCGGGAACTTGGCCGGATCGGGGACGATCTCGCCGGTCTTTGCGTCGCGCTCGCGCAGCGACCAGCAGTCGTCGATCACGACGTATTCGTAGCCGGCGTCCTTGAGGCCAAGCTCCACGAACTTGTCAACGCTTTCAAGGACCAGGCGCTCGTCGATGTTCTCGCCGAACGTGTTCCACGTGTTCCAGCCCATGGGCGGAGTGGTCGGATTCATTTTCGAGGTTTCCTCATGTTGGCACGCAAGTTCCGCTCCCGGCGCGCCGATGACTTGTTGGGTGGAATCCGACGCCGCCGGGACGTTTCCGACGATCGCCAGGCGCCTGTTGCGGATTTGCGTCGCTTGCGGCGGAATCATAGCCCGCGTGCGGACACATGTCAATTTGCGAAGACGCGTCCGACATCTGTTGACTCCGAGAAAGGCGCTTTGCTAGACTTGCGGCCCCGAAACACAACTACGCAACACCATGAAAACGATTTCCCTTGACGGCGCATGGCGCCTTGATTTTTTCCCGCAGCCGGCGGACGGCGCGGTTCGGTCCCTGCCGCTTCCGGACAATCTGGAGGCGGAGTGCGTCGAGGCCGAAGTCCCCGGGAACTGCGAACTCGATCTCATGCGCGCGGGGCTTCTGCCGCCGCCGGAAACGGGCCTGAACGCCTTGCAATGGCGCCGTTTCGAGGGCCATCAGTGGCTCTATTCGCGCACCTTCGAGGCTCCGGCCGTTCCGCGCGACGGCTCCCGCGCGACGCTCCTCTTCGAGGGCATCGACACGCTTGCCGACGTCTTTCTCAACGGCGAAAAGCTCGGAGAGTCGGCGAACATGCTCGTCGAGCGCCGCTTCGACGTGACGCACCTCCTGCGCGAGGGCGCGAACACGGTCCAGGTGCTTCTGCGCAGTGCGGCGCTCGAAGCGCAGCGCTTCAGCCTCGGCCACCACGCGCGCCACGCCGTCTGCGCGGACAACGTCCCCCTCCGCAAGGCCGCGCACATGGGCGGGTGGGACATCTTTCCGCGGCTCTATCTCGCCGGGCTGTGGCGCGGCGTCCGCCTCGAAATCGAGGACCCTGTCCGCGTGGCCGATCCCTTCTGGACAACCTTCGGCCACGGGACGCGCCCCGACGGCGCGCGGACGTGCCGGGTGCGCGCGCAGTTCCGCGTCGAGGCGCCGATGGACGCCTTTCTCGGCGGCGCGAGCGTCCGTCTCCGCGTTTCGCGCGGAGGCGCGGTCGTGGCCGAGGCTCGGCGGCGGCTCCACCTTTCGCAGAACACCGTCGAGTTCGACGCCGCCGGCTTCGACCTCTGGTGGCCGGCCGGGGCGGGGGAGCAGCCCCTTTACGACGCCTCGATCGAAGTCCTGGACGCAGAAGGCGCCGTCCTGGCGCGCGACGTGCGTAGCATCGGCTTCCGGACGCTGGAGCTGAAGCGCCGGGACGGGCGCGGCCCCGACGATCCGGGCGAGTTCCGCTTCGTCGTGAACGGGGAGCCGATCTTCATGCGCGGCACGAACTGGGTCCCGACCGACGCCATTCCCTCGCGCCAGGCCGCGCGCATCCTCCCGACGCTCGCGCTCGTGCGGGAGAGCCGCTGCAACATGCTGCGCGTCTGGGGCGGCGGCGTTTACGAGCCGGACTTCTTCTACGACTGGTGCGACGAACACGGGGTGCTGGTGTGGCAGGACTTCATGACCGGCTGCGCCCAGTTCCCGCAGGACGACGCCTACGCCGCCGCGACGGCCGCCGAGGCCCGCGCCGTCGTGCTGCGCCTGCGCAACCACGCGTCGCTCGCGCTCTGGGCTGGAAACAACGAAAACGACGAATCTCTCACGTGGGGGGAGACGGCCGGCGCGCCGCTCGATCCGAACGGCGACCGCCTCAGCCGCGAAGTCCTCCAGCGCGTTCTCCGCGAATTCGACCCGACCCGCCCCTATCTGCCATCCAGCCCGTATTTTTCTCCCGAAGTCTTCGCCGGCGCGGCGCAGCCCGCCGAGCGCCATCTCTGGGGAAGCCGCGAGTGGTTCAAGGACGACTTCTATCTCGGCGGCGGCGTGAGCTTCGCGAGCGAAACCGGATGGCACGGCGCGCCCTGCCGCTGCTCGCTGGAGCGGATGATGACGCCGGAGTGCGTCGCCCCGTGGAAGAATCCCGATGAGCCGGACGACGCGAAGCTCGACTGGAACGACGAGTGGCGGCTCAAGGCGTCCTGCCCCTTCCTCGATCCCGATTCGGGCCTGTGGCGGCGAAACGACATCATGACGACGCAGGTCCGCCGCCTCTTCGGCTCCGTCGAGCGCGACCTAGACGCCTTTGTCGCGCAAAGCCAGGCCTTCCAGGCCGAAGCCCTGAAGACGATGATCGAAACCTTCCGCGCCGGAAAGACCGCGAATCGCGGCGGCCTGCTCTGGTGGAACGTCCGCGACGGCTGGCCTCAGGTTTCCGACGCGCTCGTCGATTGGTTCGGCGTCCGCAAGCCGGCCTTTTCCGCCGTGCGCGACGCCCAGCGCGACGTGCTGGCGCTGCTCCTTGGCGACGGCGGCGCGTTCGCCGTGAACGACCTGCTGCGCCCGGTCGAAGTCGCCGCCACGTTCACCGAGCGCGCGACCGGCCGCGTCCTGCTCGAAGGACGCTGGCGCGTGCCGTCCAATGGCGCTTTGCCGCTTGGCCGCGTCGAATGCGCTGGCCCGGGCGTCGTGGACATCGCCTTCTGCGTGGACGGCGGGGCGCGCGAATGGAACTACGCGCTCGTGGGCGAGGCGCCGTTCGACTGGCGTGCATTCCGCGAGTGGCTTCCGCCGCGCGTCGTCTCTGGGCGCGTCGTGAAAGGGCACGGCGTGGCGTCGGGCCGCGCCGGGGACGTGCGTTTCCCGGGAGGCACCGTCGCGATGCAGGCGCCGTTCTTCAAGGCGCTGGGGCTCGACCTCTCGCCGTTCCACCCCGGCACTATCAACGTCGATTGCACGCCATGGCGCTACGTTCCCGGCCCGGACGCGCTGCTCTTCGAGCGCGTCAAGTGGCACCCCGACATGCCGGCCGAAACTTTCTCCTTCTCGCGCATCCGGCTCGTGCATCGCGGCGTCAGCTATCCGGCGCTCGTGTATCAGCCGCATCCCGAAACCAAGGCGGAGCATTTCCAGCCCGGCTGCGCCGCCGAGGTGATCGCGCCGAAGATCGAGGGCCTTGCCTACGGGGACGGCGTCGCCATCGAGAGCGATCCCCGCCAGGTCGCCTGGCAATGGAGCCGGTAATTGCCGGGATTTCTCCCATGAACAATCCCGCACTCGCCTGTTCCATCGGCCTGCTCGGCGCTACGGCCTCCGCCGCGCCACTCCGCGTGGCGCTGACCTTCGACGACTCGCTCAAGGACCACCTGCTCATCGCCGCGCCCATGCTGGAGGAGCGTGGCTGGCGCGGCACCTTCTGCATCGTGACCGACCGAATCGGCAAGGATGACAACCACCTCACGTGGGACGACGTGCGCGAACTCGTCCGGCGCGGTCACGAGATCGCCACGCACACCCAGTCGCACCCGAATCTCCTCTCCCTGCTCGACAATGGGCAGGAGGAGGAGGTCCGCCGCGAAATCCGCGTCTCCGCGGACAAGATCGCGGCAGAGACGGGCATCGCACCGCGCTTCCTGTTCACGCCGTTCGTCCGGCAGAACGAAACCACGGCGCGCATCTGCCGCGAACTCGGCCTTCGACAGGCCGCGGGCACCCGCTACAACTTCGGCTCCAACAACTGCGACCGCGTCGCCGCCCTTGTGGCCGACCTGCGGGCGCGGGGCGTAGAACGCGCCGACATCCTGACGCACGGGGTCTCCGCCGCGGACCACGGCGGCTGGTGCCCGTTCGCCGACCGCGACAGTTTCCGGAAGCACCTCGACACCCTTGCCGAACTGGAGCGCAGGGGCGAAATCGTCGTGACCGACTACGACGGCATGCTGTCCTCGTGCGCCCTCAAGGCGGAGGCCTGGCCGCGCCACGGCGTCCTTTCGCTCTCCTTCGACGACGCGAACTTCGACCAGTGGGAGGCGGCGCTCCCCCTCTTCGCGAAATACGACGCCCGCGCGACCTTCTTCGTCATCGGCACGAACCGGATCGACTTCATGAAAAAGGCGCTTGCGGCGGGGCATGAAATCGGAATCCACGGCCTGAACCACCTGAACGCCACTCCGGCGGTCGAGGAAATGGGCGAGGACGCCTTCTGGAATGCCGACATCGCCCCGCAGCTTGAGGCCCTCGGCGCGGCGGGCATCCCCGTGCGGTCCTACGCCTATCCGAACTGCCGCCGCACCGACCGCACCGACGCGCTCTTGCTTTCGCGGGGCTTCACGCGCGTTCGCGGCCTCGGGGCGGCCTTCCCGCCCAACCCGAACCCGCACGACCCGAAGGGCGAGAAGCTTGACCAGTGGCGGCCCGTGGCGACGGCCGACGGCTACTTCCTCCCTGCGTCCGATTTCCTCTCGGCGAGGCTCGTGCCCAATGTCATCATGGGCGAGAACTACCACACCGACATCGAGGACATCCTGCACGCCATCGCGCGCGCCGGGGAGCGCGGGGAGGCGCTCTTTCTCGTCTCGCACGGCATCGCCCCCGACGCCAAGGGCATCAGCATGAAGACCGAATGGCTCGAACGCATGCTCGTGGCGGCGAACGGCCTCGGCGTGGTCGTGAGGGGGATTCGGTAGTCCGGAAGACCGCGACATGGTGGAGAAAGGCAAAATCCTGTATCTGGGTCACATGCCGCGAATCTCCACCCACAATGCGGTGCTGGCCGGGCAATGGTTCAAGCTGTGCCGGTGGACGGGCTCGGAGTGGGAGACCCTTGCCTCGGGCGAGGCTCCGGCGAGCCATCTGCTTTCGGCGGGGTGTGACCAAACTTTGTCAGAACGCAAAGGACGCAATCGCGCGGGCCGATGTGTCATCGAACGCCGCTGCGCGGCTATGACACAATCGGCCCGCTTTTTTT
>DJYI01000119.1 GCA_002448475.1 Verrucomicrobia bacterium UBA6982 | reverse complement strand
CCAGCGGGAATGCAAAGCCAGCCGCCCGTCCCGCCAGTGGCCGCATTTATTCAAGGAGCCAGGCGAAGAGATTGCGGAGGAGACGGGCGTTGCCGGCTTCGCCGATGCGGTAGGGGAGACGCAGAGGAGACGCAGAGGTCCGTCCCTCCCCGCCCCGCGCGTCTCTCCCCCCGGCTTGTCCGAAAATGACATGGGTTCGCCCCGTTCCTGACATTCCGCCCCGCCGCGCGATGCGCTAGGATGCCCGGCGTCGTTTTCCCAGCCGCCGCCGTGGCGGTTGGCTAGCGGAGAAGTTCGGCGGGATCGAGGGCGAGGAATTCGGCAAGGGGAACGCCTGCGGGGCCGACAACCAGCGAGGCGGCGGGGCGGAACCGGCGGCGGAACTCCGCGAGGCCGTCGGTCGAGGCCTCGGCGTTGGTCTTCACCTCGATCGCGGCGAGCCGTTCTCCGCGGCGCAGGACGTAGTCCACTTCGAGTTCGCCGTCGCGCCAGTAGAGGACGTCGAAGCCCTTGGCGAAGGACTGCGAGAGGAGATGGGCGCCCGCGGCGGATTCGACGCACCGCCCCCACTCCTCCGGGTCGTCCGCGACGTCGGCAAGGGTCCGGCCGGAGGCGTAGTTGCGCAGGGCGCTGTTGTGGACCTGCATCTTCGGGACGCTCGCACGGCGGCGTGCGGCGTCGTTCGCGCACTTGCGGAGCCCGGCCAGAAGGCCGCTCGCGTCGAGGAGCCCGAGATATCCCGAGAGCGTCGTCGTGTTGCCGGCGTCCTGCAGCGATCCCATCATCTTGGTGAGCGAGAGTTCGCGCCCGGAATACGCGGCGCCGAGCTCGAGCGTCTGGCGCAGGAGCGCGGGCTTGGAAACCGGGGCGTCGACGAGGACGTCCTTGTTGATCGTCGCGTCGACGATCGATCCGCCGATGTACTGCGCCCAGCGCTCGTGGTCGCCGACGAGGGCCGCCGCGCCCGGATACGCGCCGAACCAGACGTGCTTCTCGGGCGTCCACCCGAAGGCGTCGCGCATTTCGGGGAAGGTCCAGTGCGGCACCCGGATCTGCTCGAAGCGGCCCGCCATCGAGTCGGCGAGCCCGCGCTCGAGCAGCACGCGCGAGGAACCGCAGAGGACGACCTTGAGCGGAACGTCCGCGAACGAGTCCGCGTCCCATTCCTTCTTGACCGCCTCGCTCCAGCCGCGGATTTTCTGGATTTCGTCGATCACGAGCGTGAACGACGCGTGGCCGCACGCGCGCAGTTGCGTCCGCGCCGATTCCCACGCGGTCCCGATCCATTCCAGACCGCGGCCCGCGACGGCGTCCGCGCTATGGTAGGCGAACGGGACGTCCGCCGCCGCAAGGGCCTGCTTGAGCATCGTGGTCTTCCCGACCTGCCGCGGCCCCATCACGACCTGAACGAACCGGCGCGGCTCCTTCAGCCGCGCCACAATCTGCCTGACAAGCTGTCTTTCGTACATCGGAACTCCTTGACGTTGCGCAAGATGATTGTTTTACTCAATCCAGCGCGTAATTTTACTCAACGATCAACGCAAGTCAAGCGAAACGGGTCGAGCGGCTGGACATTCTTAATCGCGGAGTATTGGTGCAGAAATGAACACTTCTCTTGACAATGGGTAGTTTTTGATGCAGAATTGACCGCGTTGTTTGCGATCAACCACTTTTCGACGCATCCCCTCCGATGTCAGGAACAGAGAAAAACGAAGAAAACGGCCTGCCTCGCGAGTCGCCACGCTCGCGGGTTCTGCGATGGCTGGATCGTTCGCTTGCGTCCGGCGAATTTCCCCCGGGGCGCGAAATACCATCCGAACGTTCCATCGCCAAGTTGCTTGGCGTGGCGCCCAACACCGCCGCCGCCGCGATGGACGAAGCCGAGAGGCTCGGCCTCGCCGTGCGGCGCGAAGGCTCGTGCAAGCGCTACGCGGGCACATCGCGCAAGGGCGGCGGCGACTCGTTGGCGGCTTCCACCGTTTTCGTCCTGGCCGCAATGCCGACTTTCTCCGACCTCGCGTCCGCCCCCGGCTGGTCCGACGAGTTTCTGGCCCTTGATGTCGTGAGGCGGCTTACGCTTGCCGGACGTCTCGCCTCGCTGGTCAACACCCTTGCCATGCCCGAAGGCGGACTCGACGCAATCTTCAATGCGCGGCCCGGCGGAATGGCCGTGACGAGCGGAGTGAACGACGACCCGGTCGCCATGGAGGCGCTGGCCCGCTGCCGGGAGGCCGGCATCCCGGCAGCGGCATACGGCAACGCGCCGGAACTGCGCGCCTTCGACCGTGCCTACTCGGATCATCGCGCCGGCTCGCGCGACATCACGCGCTGGCTCCTCGCGAACGGCCGCCGCCGCATCGTGCCATTCTTCCCCTTTCCCCCGGAGAAGTTCTGGGAACGGGAACGCCTCGCCGGCTACGAGGAGGCCATGCACGAGGCGGGTCTGGAGCCGATGCCCTGCGTCGCGTTCGGCTCCGGCGACCTTGGACTCACGCAGACCGCCGAGACCTTCCGCCTCAACACGGCCCTTGCGCTTTCGGAACTCATGGCGTTGCGCCGGGAAGGCACCTGCCCCGATGCCATCCTCTGCCGCAACGACGACTGGACCAAGCCCGTGATCGCGGCCATCCGCGACCTAGGCCTCGTCCCCAATCGCGACATCCTCGTCGCCGGCTATGACAACATGGACAGCAAGGGAGGATTCGCCATGTTTGAATCCGCACACCCCGCCGTCACGGTCGACAAGCACAACGCGAAGTCCTCCGAAGACCTCGCGGAACTCGTCGTTGCCCGCATGGAGGGGAGGCTTCCAGCCGAACCCCAGGCGCGAATCCACAAACATGAACTCGTCGTTTTGAACAACCAAGGAGAACGCAAATGAACCCAACAACCTACGAGCATCCCCAAATCGCCGAAAAGGAGCAACACAACCAATGAATCTCCAACACCGCAAAAATCGCGTCATTTTGGAGTCGCCTTTCATGGCCGTCCTCGCAGCCGCAATCGGCATGGTCTTGCAGCTTGAGGCCGGTGCCGCCGTCTCGGATCCGACGCTCATTCTCGCCAACGGCAACGAATCGCTGCTCTGGCACAGCGTCCTCACCGGCACATCGGTCGCCCGCTGGGACAAGCCCCGCACGGCGACGTCCGCCACGCTCACCATCGTCGGCGCCTACTGCCGCCAGACGTATGCCGGCCTCACGGGCGAGTCGTGCGAAATCTCCCTCCCGCCCGCCAACGGCGGCAAGGAGGACGTGTACACGCTCACGCTCGCGTTCGACGACGGCACCGTCCACACCGCCTACCTCGGCGCGGTGGACGGCCTCGCATCGGGCGGCACGTCCACGAGCCGCCGCATACGCACCGCAGGCTCGTCACACTGGGCGAACTTCAACGACTACGCGGCCATCGCGATCCCGGCCGGTGCCACCGCGCTCACGGTCAACGGCACCCCGCTGCCCGACCTTGACGGCTCCGCCGGCTGGCGTCTCGTCAAGTTCGACGGCACGCCCCAGTACAACCTCGCGATGACCGTCGCGGGCTCAGACTCCCCGCTCACCGCCACGCTCAACGGCTTCGCCGGCGGAACGGTCCTCTGCGTGCGGTAGGCGTCACTCGGAAGCCCCTCCCCAAAAACAAGCGCACAACAGCAAGAACCTCTTCCCTCTCACCTCCAACCTCTTCCTTTCCATGAAAATCTCCACTCTCATCACCCGTCTCTCGTCACTCGCCACCGCCGCGTTCGCGGCCGCCACCGCATCCGCCGACCCGACCGTCGGCCAGGTCCTCGTCCACCAGCTATGGCCGTGGTCGCAGAACGTCAAGGTCGAATACACGCTCTCCGGCACCGACGGCGGTGCCTACGACATCGCCGTCAGCTGCTACGAGGACGGCACCGAAATAGCAGCCTCCAAGGTTCGCTCCGCCCTCTGCGGCGGCGAGGGCTTCCACGGCGTCAAGGGCGACGGCATCCACTCCTTCACGCTTGACCCGGCGCAGCTCGTCGCCGAAGGCGCGACAGCGCTAGGCAACTTCACGGTGAGCATCACTGTCTCCGGCCCCGGCGACCCGCTCGCCAGCCGGCTCGAATACCGCGTCTTCGACCTCGAGACCGGCGCGGTCACCGACCTTACCCGCGGGGACATCTACGACCACCCGGACCTCTACGGCTCCACGGTCTATACCAACTACGCCGACGTTTACTCCGGCTTCACGAAACCCTCCGACCTCCCCGCAGAGGACGTATTCATCGTCCCCGGCTTCAACACCGACGAGTTCAAGACGACGAAGCTCGTGATGAAGCGCATCCCCGCCGCCGAAAAGGAGTTCTGGATGGGGCCGAGCGACGGCGACCCGAATACCTTGGCCGCCGGTTCCTGGAGTGAACCCCGACTTGGCGAGAGCCGCTTCAAGGCGGTGCTTTCGCAGGACTACTTCATGTCCGTGTTCGAGCTTACGCAGCGGCAATACGAACTCGTCGTCGGGGACAATCCCTCCTTCTTCACGAATCGCCAATACTACGCGACTCGCCCGCTGGAGTTCACGTCGCGCGACACATTCACCGCCGCCGAAAGCGGTTTCCTCGCGAAGGCGACGGCTATGTTCGGCAAGACGTTCAACCTGCCGACCGAGGCGCAGTGGGAGTTCGCGGCCAAGGCAATGTACGACGGACCAGGCTATCCGAGCGGACTCGAAATCACGCAGGCGAATCTCGGCGTCATGGAGGGAGTCACCGCCAAACGCGGTCATAGCGGCTATCCCGATGCTGGACGGAACGATGCGACAAACGTCGGCGGAACGTGGGACGTGGGGCGCGGCCAGCCCAATCCCTACGGCCTCTACAACATGTTCGGCAACGTGAGCGAACGGATGTTGGACGCCTCCCACAAGGATCTTGCCACCAAATACGGTTGGACGGATGGCAGCCCGGCCGTCCGGGACCCCTACAACACCCAGTATCAACTTGCCTCCGGCCATGTCGTTTACAAGGGCGGGAACTACGCTTCGAACGTAGATGGCAACCAGAGAAGAAGCGCTTGGCGTGGATCAAGCTCAAAGACCGCCAGGGTTCTCAGCATCACACATCCGCTTTGGGGCTTCCGCGTGATCTGCCCGGTGGACTAAGGTCGGCACGATAGCGGAGTCGACAATGACAATCATGCGCCATCGGTTCTTCGTCCTTCCTCCTTTGTCCTCCGTCCTTGTGCTGGCGGTCGCCGTTGCGACCGCCAGCGCCGTGACGCCGATCACGCCCGGGGGAGTCTTCCGCGCCGGGCAGACGGCGTCGCTGCCCGTCGGCGCGACGGACGACGTCTGGCAGGTCGTGGACGACGCCGACTATCCGGAGGAAGCTGTCGAACTCGCTTCCGGCACGGTGGCGCAGGGGGAAACTCTGACGCTTCCGCACAAGGCGCTGAACGGACGCCTCGGAGCATTCCTCCTGCGTTCGTGGAGCCATGGCGGAACCACGACGAACAAGACGCGCTTTGCCTTCATCCCGCCTTGCGACGTGCGGCCCGTCCGCTGGGTCGGCACCAACTCCCAATACAACGACAAGTGCTGGGGCTACGCCGACGAGGCGATCACGGACGGTCTTCTCGACCTCGCCGCCGAGGCCGGCATTGGCATTTTCCGCGACGGCGCAAAGTGGAGCGATTGCGAGGATGAGCAGGGCGTCTATTTCATGCCGGACGAGTTCGAGCATTTCGTCGATGCCCTCGTCGCGCGCGGCATGTCGCTTGACTACCTGCTCGTCTTCCGCAACCGCAGCGTCTATCCCGACAACCCGGTCGGTGCGCAGCCAGCGTCGGTTTTCGCGAACTGGGCTGCCTGGACGGCAAATCACTTCGCGGGCCGCGTCGATACCTACGACATCTACAACGAACCGTGGAACTTCTACTATTGGGACTGGTACACGAACGAGGTGGCCCATGTCACCGCCAAGACGGACCCCGGCTTTCTGCGCCACTTCGCGAACTTCACGCGCACGGTCGATGACGCGCTCCATGCAGTTGATCCGAATCTGCGAGTCGGCGTCGGGGGCGGCCCGGATTCGCGGACAATCCTCTCGGTGCTCGTCACCAACGGCGTCGCCCGGCCGCGCAACTTCGTGAGCATCCACCCCTACGGCGGCGGCTCCGTTCTGTATCCGGAGAAAGCAACGTGGCTGAAAGACGGCTTTGCCGAACTGAGGGGGCTTTTGGCGGCAAACGACGCGGAAGGAGCCGACATCGCCATCACCGAGGACGGATGGTCGAACTACAGGCCCGGCGAGGACATGGATGACGGCCGGCAGGCGAACTATTCCGAGCAAGCCGCCCGCATCGTGCGGATGTACCTCGTCGCGAATGCGGCCAATGCCGAGTTCACCTGCCAGTTCTGCTTCAAGGACGTCGACCACAACCGCTCGACCCGCACCTACAACTACGGCCTTCTCGACTACTGGGGCCACCCGAAACCCTCATACGCCGCTGTGGCGGCGATGACGCGCTTCATCGGCGATTCCGGGTTCACTGCCGAGTTGAGCGCCGACCAGGCGTCGTATCGCATCCAGCGCTTCGACCGCGCCGACGGCGTGACGAACTTCGTCGCCTGGAGCGTAGAGGGCGACCGGACGGTCACGATTTCGCAGGATGTTCGCAGCGCACTGCGCGGTGCCGTGGCCTACGACCTCTACGGGAACAAACTCGCCACGTCACCGCGCAACGGACAGAAGCTCAGCCTCACTGAAGCCCCCGTGTATTTCGTTAAGGGCTCGTCGGAATCGGGCGGCGGCGACTCCCCGTGGGGGCCGCCGTGGGCCATTGCCGCCACGTCGGAGCCGATGACGATCTACGCCAACGCGGCGGAGTCGCTACTCTGGCACACGACCCCGTTCGGCGGGACGACGGTGCGCTGGGACAAGCCCGATGGTGCGACAAGCGCCACGCTCACGGTCACGGGCGACGGCTACTCGCGCACCTACGCGAACCTTGCGGGCGAATCGCGCGAGATCGCGCTTCCCGGCGGCGCGGCGACGACGGACGGCGAGGATGTCGTGACGCTCACGCTCGCCTTCGACAACGGAACCGTCCGCACGGCCTACCTCGGCGCGGTGACGGGGTATGGCACCGGCGGCACGGCCGCATCACCTGCGCCCAAAAACTCCGCCGCGCCGTCATGGGCGAAGTTCCGCGACAGGGCCGTCGTGGCGATTCCCTTTGGGGCGACGGCGCTCACGGTCAACGGCGAACCGCTGCCCGGTCTCGACGGCTCCGCCGGATGGCGCTCGATCCACCGCATGCGCGGCGTCGCGGACTACGACCTCGCCATGACGGTGGAGGGAGAGGCGGAGCCGCTGCTCACCACCCTCTCCGCCAAGGCATACAACACCTTGCTCATTCTGCAATGACAGAAAAAAAACGCCCCCTCGCCGCCCCCCTTCTTCCCGTCGCCGCGCTTGCCGTCGCCGCGGCAATTCCCACTCTGGCCGCGCCGGAAGTCACGGTGCGCATGGGCGCGTTTCCGGAGAACGAGACGCCCGCGTTCACGCAAGGCGAAGTCGTGGAGGTCGCGGTGTCGAACGCGAGCGGGCGAGCAATCTCCGGCGCGACGCTCTGCGTCGCGCGCTGGGACGGACGTTTCATGGAAACGTCCCTACCGAACCCCGGTAGGGACGCGCCCACGGCGCGTCCGCAACCTTCCTGGTTCCCCGGCGAAGTCCGCCGCTTCTCCCTGCCCACGGCCGACCTCGCACCCGACGGCTACGTCCTCACGGTGGAGGCCGACGGCAAGGCACTCTCCTCCCCGCGCACCTTCGGCGTCTTCGCACCCTACCGCCCGCGTTACCTCTACGGCATCGGCAACGGGATGATCTGCGAGTTCTGGCCGGGACATTCCCTCTGCGGCCCCACCAACGCCTTCGAGGCGCGGGATCTCAACCCTGTCGCGATTGGCGCGGCCGACCCCTTCGAAGCGGCCATCGTCGGCGCGCCGCAGAACGTCCATTGCGGTGTTGACTATCCATCGCCTTCCAAAGAGCCTGACGTGAACACCCCGGACGGCAGGCACCTGCACTTCTTCACCCCGGCGGGACGCGAGGAACTCATGCGCCGTGCCCGTCTCTTTGGCGAGCGCGCCGCCCGCAACCCGCAGTGGGCGACCGCCAAGCTCATGAACGAGATGTTCTACCTCAACCGCGGCGACTTCTGCCCCGACAAGTGGGCCGACGCCGACTTCCGCGCCTGGCTGCAAAAACGCTACGGCGGCGACCTCGCGCGCCTCAACGCCGCGTGGGGGACATCACTCGCCTCGTGGGACGAGGTTGCGCAGCCCATCTCCGTCTCGGCCGGGAGC
The DNA here is from genome assembly GCA_002448475.1 of Verrucomicrobia bacterium UBA6982. Lineage (GTDB taxonomy): Bacteria > Verrucomicrobiota > Kiritimatiellia > RFP12 > UBA3636 > UBA3636. The sequence goes on along the minus strand of DJYI01000119.1, from coordinate 3,702 downwards.
GGGCAGGAGACGAAGACCGGAAGCGAGGTCGTCGACTGGATGGCTGCCATGGGCAAGTTCACGCCCGAATCCAAGGCGATGATAAGGCGCAACCCGGCGCAGTCACTGGACTGGTTCCGCTGGCGCGCCGCGTCGGTGTGCAAGGTGTACGGCAGCTACATCGCCGAGGCGAAGCGCGCAGCGCCGGCCGCGCACATCCTCTACGGCAACAATTACCCGTGGCCGGACTTCTTCGCCCACATTGTCTGGCCGCAGTGGCGCTCGCACGACATCATCATGCTCGACTTGCAGTATGTCTGCGGCTTCCCGAAAACCCTCGGCACGAACGAGGAGATGATCGACATCCTCGAGGCGGCGGAGTCCATCGGGCGCGGCAAGCCAATCTGGGGGCGCGAAGTCTATTACCAGCCGCGCTACCCCGGCGAAGTCGCGGCACTGCAAAACTGGGCCATGGCCGCGCACGGCATGGACGTTGCGCTCGTCTTCGCATGGAAGCCCTACGCCGACACCGGGCGCGAGATATTCAAGACTGGTCCGCACTCCTGGGAAAGGCCCGGATCGCCGCCGATGTGGTTCATGATCGACGCAGACGGCACACGGCTTCCCGGCTATCACGCGTTCAGGCGCTCCGCCGGGGAAATCGCTTCGCTTCATGGTCGCATCGACATGCGCAAACTGGAGCGAATCTCCGGCGAAACCGCCCTCTACTGGGCGACGGACACTTCAGCCTACATCATGTACCAGACCTTCGACCGGCCCTACGAAAGCGCCATTTCACAGACGCGCACGGCCCTTACGGCAGGGTTGCGCTACAGAGGCGCGCGTGTCGAGCTGTTCGACGACGAGACGATTGGCGAAATCGACCCGAAGCGATTCCCGGTATGTGTCGTGCCGCCGTCGCCGGTCGTCTCGGACGACGCGCTTGCCGCGCTTCGCGACTACGCCGCCGCCGGCGGGCGGCTCGTCCTCTTCGAGCCTTTCAACACGCTTGACGTCAACCTGCGCAAGAAAGGCGCCGCCGCAGGCGCGGCCGGGTGGAAGGGCGACGTGCGCATGGTCGGCGACTACCCCGGACGCTACGATGCGCACCCGCACGAGCCGGAGTCCTACGCGCGGTGGTTCGACGGCTTCGTGCGCGACGCGGGCATTCCGCGCAGCGCCTGGTGGGAAAACGACGCGCCGTATGCGGCGGGCGAAGAAAAGCTGGTGCCGGGCGAAGGCCGTCCCGTGGTCGAGGTGGTCGTCCGTCGCCATGCCGCGACGGGCCGCAGCTACGCCTTCGTCCTGAATAAGGGCGGGGCCGGGGAAGGCGCACTCTGCGGACCCGACTTCAGCGGCGCGAAGCTTGTCGACTCCCTCACTGGCGAAGAGGTCGAACCGCACTTCGCCCTCCCCGCCTTCGGCTACCGCGTCCTTGAAATCCTCCCCCTGTGAACCCCGCGCTCCGCTTTCCTGCGCAACGGCCGATGCCGAAACGCTCTACTAAGGATGCTCAACGACCGTCCCATGCGGTGTCCGGGCTGGCGGACGCCCTGGGAAGCGTTCCTGCGGCTGCTCTCGCGCTCCCCGCCCCGGTCTGCGGCATAGAGAGCGCACGTCGGCCTGTCCGCGAGGGCTGGCTCCGCCTCGCCGCTTCGCGGCGCCCCTTCGGGGACGGCTTCGCCCGCCCTCGCGGACAGGTGCGCCCCGAACGGGGGGCCGCCGCACCCCGTCGCGCCCGCCACCGGCACCGAAAACGGCCTTGAACCCGGTCCCGGGATGTGGTAGTCTCTCCCTTGTCCGCAAGGAAGCCCCGGCGGATGCTGGCTACGCAGCGGATGTTGCGCTGGCTAGTTGATGTCGGGAGGTAATTACGAACCATGAACCTTTCGTTTTCAGGTCGTTAAGGCCCTGCGCCCGGACTGGTGACGCGCGCGGCGCTTTGCGTCGCCGGCGGCGCCCTCCTCGCCTTGGGCAATTGCGGGGTCTGTCTCCGGATGGATTGAAACCATTCCATGTATTGATATGGAATGGTTTGATCTTTTCCATATCGACGTATGGAATGGTGTTGACTTTCACGCGGCGATGCGGTAGCATTCTCGTTGCAATGAATGACATTCCACGCCTATATGCGGACATCGTCCGCCGCCATTTGAGCCGCGACAGGCAGATGATTTTCATCTCCGGCCCCCGCCAGGTTGGAAAGACCACGCTTTGCGAAGGCATATCGACTCTCCATTTGAATTGGGACAACGCATCCCATCGTGCGATTCTCCTTGGCGGAGAGGAAAAGATCGCCGACTTCGCAGGACTTGACCGCGCACGCGCCGAACCGCCCGTCCTGGTTCTGGACGAGCTGCACCACTTCAACGGGTGGAAGCGGCTCCTGAAAGGCTTTTTTGACGTTTACGGGAAGCGCGTCCGCGTCATTGTGACCGGCTCGGCGCGGCTCGACGTCTTCAAAAAAAGCGGGGACAGCCTCATGGGGCGCTATTTCCCATACCGCATGCATCCGCTCTCGGTCGGCGAACTTCTTCGGCCCGTTCAGCCGGATGGCGTCATTTTGCCGCCGGCAAGGCCCGGAAGCGACATTTGGGACGCATTGCTTCGGCTTGGCGGATTTCCGGAGCCGTTCGCGAAAGGAGATGCCGCTTTTCTCGCTCGCTGGCACAGGCTGCGCTTTGAACAGCTCGTCCGCGAGGACATCCGCAAGGACACGGCCATCCGCGAACTCGATCAGATGGAGTCCATGGCCCGGATCCTTGCCACCCGCTCCGGCGAGCAGCTCGTCTGGTCTTCGCTCGGAGCCGAAGTCCAGGTCGGTGAAATCACCGCCCGCAATTGGACGTCCGTGCTGGAATCGTTTTTCTTTGGCTTCCGCGTCAGGCCTTGGGCGCGCGACATTGCCGGCGCGCTCCGCAAGACGCCGAAATGGTATCTCCGCGACTGGTCGCGCATCCGCGATCCCGGGAAACGGAACGAAACGATGCTGGCCTGCCATTTGCTCAAGGCCGCGCAGCTCTGGACGGATCTTGGGCTGGGGGAATTTGAACTGTTCTACGTCCGCGACAAACGCGGGAAGACGGAGGTCGATTTCCTCCTGTCAAAGGACGGCGAACCATGGCTAGTGGCTGAATGCAAGAGCGGCGACGCAAAGGTCTCCCCATCGCTCCGGACGGTGCAAAACGCCACGCGGGCACCGCATGCCTTCCAGGTCGTTTTCTCCCTGCCATACGAGGAACTGGACTGCTTTGCGCTCGACGGCCCCTTCGCCGTGCCTGCGCAGACGCTCCTTTCTCAATTGCCGTAAAGAGAAGGGCACAAGGCAACCGGCAGGATCAGGATCCGGCGCCAAGGGAGGCTGTTTCGGAGTCTGTCCCCGTGGGTTTCAAATGGGTGTGACCAAACTTTGTCAGAACGCAAAGGACGCAATCGCGCGGGCCGATGTGTCCGGGGCTTTGCCCAGTTGAAAGGTTGAAAAGTTGAAAGGTTGATAAGTCTGATGCCGAATATCTGTGGATGGGATGTCGAATGGTCAAGTTGTTTTAGCCACAAAGAACGCAAAGAACACAAAGTTTCTGGAAAATGGCGGCTTGTGGCATAGCCGCCACGGCGGCGTCCGATGCCACGGCCACCATTTTCCTAGCGCTCTTTGCGTTCCGCTGCATGGACAGTTTCTGGTCGCGCCCGGCAACATTTTCCAACTTGGCTTTCTTCCCGCGT
>DJYI01000118.1:26064-26185 GCA_002448475.1 Verrucomicrobia bacterium UBA6982 | reverse complement strand
TTGCGTCCTTTGCGTTCTGACAAAAGTTTGGTCACACCACTTTTGACCCAATATCCCGCATCCCCCATCCGGATTGTGCCTTTTTCCACCGCCACCCTCCGGCTTTTCCCTCCGGCAAAGC
>DJYI01000118.1:0-25998 GCA_002448475.1 Verrucomicrobia bacterium UBA6982 | reverse complement strand
CAAAGCCGTTTCACCGTAGTTGACAAATCTCCGCCACCCCGGCGGCATACGCCATTGCCGCCATCCGGCTTTTCCCTCCGGCAAAGCCGTTTCACCGTAGTTGACGATTTTCCGCCACCCCGGCGGCATCCGCCATCACCGCCCCCGGCTTTTCCCTCCGGCAAAGCCGTTTCACCGTAGTTGACGAATCTCCGGCGTCCCGATTGCGGCTTCCGCCATCTCCGCCACCGGCTTTTCCCTCCGGCAAATCCGTTTCACCGTAGTTGACGAATCTCCGGCGTTCCGATTGCGGCATCCGCCATTGCCGCCATCCGGCTTTTCCTTCCGGCAAATCCGTTTCACCGTAGTTGACGATTCTCCGGCGTCCCGATTGCGGCATCCGCCATTGCCGCCATCCGGCTTTTCCCTCCGGCTAATCAGTTTCACCGTAGTTGACGAATCTCCGGCACTCCGGCGTCATCCGCCATCGCCGCTCTCCGGTTTTCTCGCTCCGGCAAATCAGTTTCACCGTAGTTGACGATTCTCCGGCGTTCCGATTGCGGCATCCGCCATTGCCGCCATCCGGCTTTTCCTTCCGGCAAATCCGTTTCACCGTAGTTGACGATTCTCCGGCGTCCCGATTGCGGCTTCCGCCATTGCCGCCATCCGGCTTTTCCCTCAGGCAAAGCAGTTTCACCGTAGTTGACGATTCTCCGGCGCCCCGATTGCGGCATCCGCCATCTCCGCCCCCGGCTTTTCCCTCCGGCAAAGACGTTTCACCGTAGTTGACGATTCTCCGGCGTCCCGATTGCGGCTTCCGCCATTGCGCCATCGTCGTGAACGGTTTATGGGAAATTGAGGTAGGGTAGGGCGCTTCGGCCCCGGAAGACGACTTGTCCGCCCCCATTGCTACTGCGTTGAGGGGGATCACGGTTATTTGGGTTGTTGGCCGGAAAAACACGTAAGACTTCAAATCGTGATGGTCTCCCACAAGGAGCCTTCGCGATTTGGAATCTCCGGTCCTTTTTGAGTGGGTTAGCGAAACTTCCGGCATTGGGGTATGATTCGCGCCAACGTGAACAATCAGTCGCAATATCCGCTCCCCGACTCGGACGCCGCGCTCCTGCGCGAGGCGCTCGCCGAAGCCTGGCCGCTCGCGGGTGCCGCGACCCCGCCCGGCGCCGGGGCGGCGGCGCTGGCGGTCGCGCTCGCGCGCGATGTTTCGACTCCATGCGTTCTCGCAGTGGCCGCCGATCCGGCCGCGCTTGTCTCGTTCGCCGCAGACGCTGCGGCTCTGCTTTCCCCCGGCGACTGCCTTCGGACGTATCCTATGTCTGGCGACGGCGGCGCGGCGCATTCGTCTGTCGCGGCACGGTCTTCGGCGCTGACCGCGCTTTCGGCGCTTGGCGAGCGCAAGGCGGCGCGGCGGGCGGCGAACCTGCTTGTGTGTTCGTGTCCGGGCGCGATGGCCCAGCCGGCGCCGGATCCGGCTCTGGCAGAATCGCTATCCCTGCGCTTCGTGTCCGGAGAGCCGCCGCAAGCTCCTGAAGCCGATGACGGCCAGCCTCCTCCCAACGGACCGGATGGCGCCGGACTCTGGCTTGCGGCCCGAGGCTACCGACGCGCCCCGGAGGTTTTCGAGCCCGGGACGTGGGCGGCGCGCGGCGGCGTTCTCGACGTCTGGCCGGCGGCCGCAATTGTTCCGGCGCGCATTGAATTCTTCGATGATGTAGTCGAATCCGTCCGCACATTCGACCCCGCAACTCAGCGTTCCGATCGGGAAATAGGCACCCTGCGAGTCCCGCCGGCCAAGCTGCCAGAAAACAAAACGCGCCTTCTCGCCGACTTTCTGCCACGCGGGGTCGTGGTCGTGTGGCTTGACGCCGCTTCAGCCGCCGATCAGCGATGCTCCACGCTGCGCGGCTCTGCAGTCAAGCAAATCTTCCTTGGCCTTCCGGTTCCGGACGGAGTTCGCGAGGCCCGACTGCCGTTCGCCGCCCCGGATACCCCAGGCGCCCAGAATGACGGTGGCGACGGCTGGAGCGACCCCGACGTGGCCGCAGCCCGCCGCAGGGCGATCATCGCCCGCGCCGCCGACGCTGCTCGCGCCGGAACGCGCGTTCGGGCATGGGTGGACTCGGAAAGCGCGGCCGCGCGCCTGAACTCGATCTTCGCCGCCGTTCCCGGGGCTCAGATCTGCGTCCGGCCGATTTCCGGCGGCTTTGCGATTGTCGGTCCCAACGGGACTGCGCAAACTGTGTGGCTTGCCCAGAGCGATCTGTTCGGACGTTCTCGCAGAGTTGTTCGCGACGCGCCGTCCGAGGCTGACGGATCGGCGACCGTTGCCTCCGAGCTGGCCATGGCGCTCGACGCTCTTCCTCCGACCGTCTCCGCCCCGACAGCCGCGTCCGCGTCCTCGGCCTCCGCCTCAGGGCAGGATCCGGCCGAGGCGCTGGCCGCGCGCATTCTCGAAAGTGTGACGCCTGGCGATCTCGTGGTTCACGAGGACCACGGCATCGGGCGCTATCTCGGCATGGAGCGCATCGAAATCGCCGGGCGCGCGCAGGACACACTTGTGATCGAGTATGCGGAGGGGACTCGTCTGCACGTCCCTCTTGACAAGGCTCATCTCGTTTCGCGCTACACCGGCGCCGAGGACGAGCGCTCCGTCAAGCTCCACGCCATAGGCTCGAAGCGCTGGGCATCGGAGCGCCGAGCTGCGGCGGATTCGGTGCGGCACCTGGCCGCCGGCATGCTTAGGCGTCAGGCGATGCGGCGCGAAATGCCAGGCCGCCCGTTCTCCCCAGACACGCCATACCTTGCCGAGTTCGAGGCTTCGTTTCCATACGTGGAGACGCCGGGGCAGGCGGAGTGCATCCGGCGCGTTTACGAGGACATGCAAAGTCCGCACCCGATGGACCGCCTCGTGTGCGGCGACGCGGGATACGGCAAGACCGAAATCGCGCTGCGCGCGGCTTTCGTATGCGCCATGCAGGGGCGGCAGGTTGCGGTGCTGGTGCCAACCACGGTTCTGGCCCAGCAGCACTACGATCTGTTTCGCGACCGCTTCGCGCCATATCCGGTGAAAATCGCGCTTCACTCCGCCTTCGCCTCCGCGGTCTCGCGCCGCGATGCGGAAAAGGGCGCGGCCGACGGCACGGTTGACATCCTCGTCGGAACGCACGGCATAATCGGCGACAAGGTGAAGTTCAAGAACCTGGGCCTGGTGATAGTGGACGAGGAACAGCGCTTCGGTGTCCGGCACAAGGAAAAGCTGAAGGAGGAGTCCGCGATGGTGGACGTCCTAACCCTCAGTGCCACGCCTATTCCCCGCTCGCTCTATCTCGGTCTTGTTGGCGTGCGAGACCTCTCGCTTCTCCGGACGCCGCCTCCAGGCCGCGTGGCGATCCGCACAAGGGTCGCGGCAATGTCGGAGAAGATCGTCCGCGAGGCCGTGGAGCGGGAGCTTTCGCGTGGCGGGCAGATATTCTATCTCCACAACCGCGTCTCAACTCTTCCCGTCGTGGCCTCAAAACTTCGCCGGATGTTTCCGTCGCTGCGCGTCGCCATCGGGCACGGGCAGCTGCCGGCGTCCGAAACCGCCGCAGTTATGCGCGACTTCGCGGCGGGTCGGTTCGACGTTCTGCTGTCCACGACGATCGTCGAAAACGGAATCGACGTGCCGCGAGCCAACACGATCATCGTCGATCGCGCTGACCGGTTCGGCATCGCCGACCTGTATCAGCTGCGCGGAAGGGTGGGGCGCTCTCGCGAGCAGGCCTGGGCGTATTTTCTCGTGCCGGACTCCGACACGCTCTCCTCGGACGCCCGCAAGCGTCTTGAAGCTCTGGAGGGCGCCTCCGACCTCGGGTGCGGCGTGTCGCTCGCCATGCGCGACTTGTCGATTCGCGGCGCCGGCAACCTTCTCGGCGCGGAGCAGAGCGGGCACATCGCCGCCGTGGGGTTCCGCCTCTACTGCCAGCTTCTGCGCCGTGCAGTTGCGCGGTTGCGCGGCGAGGAGCCGTCGCTGCTTGTCGATACGGAGTTGGCGCTGCCGTTTCTTTCGTCCTCGCCCGAGCCAGTCGATGGCGCCGCCGCCGCTTTTCTCCCGCGCGAATACGCTGGCGACGACTCAGCGCGCATTGAGTTTCACCGCCGAATCGCCGAATGCAGCTCAGAGGCGGAGCTTGACGCGCTCCGCGCCGAGACGACTGACCGCTTCGGCGCTCCGCCCCCGGAACTCTCGCGTCTTTACGAGGCCGCGCGGCTGCGCATCCTCGCGGCGGAACGCGGCATATCGCGCGTGAGGGTCGATCCTGAGAACGGTCGGCTTTTCCTGTATCGCGACGGAACTCCGCTGCGCTTTCGCGGCGCGCTGCCAGTGCCGGCCGGCGATACTCCGGACGAGCGTCTCGCCTCCGTCATGCGCCTCGTTCGCATTCAGTCGAAGGTAGCGACGGTTGCAAAACAGGTCTCATGGGCGTAGCATCCGGTTCCGGCATGAAAAGAAACGAAATTCCGCAGTCCGCAATTTGGACGCCATACCGCGTTCCCTACGCCGACACCGACGCGATGGGCTACGTTTACTACGGAAACTACCTGACGCTGTTCGAGCGCTCGCGCAACGAATTGATGCGAGCAGGCGGTTTCACCTACGCCGAAATGGAAAGCAGGGGCGGTGCGATGCTGCCGGTGATCGAGGCGCATGTCGATTACCGCAAGCCAGCCCGCTACGACGACGCCATCGAGATTGCCGCATGGGTTGACGAGGCGCGCGGATTCCGACTGAAAATTCGCAATGCCGTGTTTCGCGGCGACGAATGCCTCGCTACCGGTCACACGGTCCATGTCTGCGTGGACGCAACGACGCGCCGTCCGGTGCGCGTGCCCCAATACATCCTCGACTTCAACCCGTCCGCCGGCGCCTGATCGTCGGTCTGCACTGGTTTTACGCTCGCGCGAGGCTTGCCGCAGCGCAGTGCAGCGCCACGGCGAAGGCCGACACGACGTTTAGGGAATTCTTTGCGCCGCCGCCAATAATGGCAAGACAGGCGTCGGCGGCGGCTATGACATCGGGGTCCAGTCCAAATCGCTCGCTGCCGAGCAGCAGCGCGCACGGGAAATGGAAGCGGAATGCCCCGACGTCCTCGGCGCCAAGCGCTGTTTCAAGCGCATAGACGGCGCGGCCCTCCGCGCGGGCGGCCGCGATGGCTTCCCGCACGTTGTCGAAGCGGCGAATCTCGACCATGCGCTCGGCGCCCAGCGCCGAGCGCGCCGTCTGCGGATGCTCCGGCCCGGCGGTGTATCCGCAGGGCCACACGGCCTCGGCGCCGAAAAACGCCGCGGTGCGCAGCAGCCCTCCGGCGTTCAGCGCCGAACGAATGTTGTCCGCGATAGCGACGAGAGGAAGTGCGATGGCGCGTGGCCCGTTCGCGGCGGAGAGTTCGGCGTCGGTGTCTCGGATGCCAATGTCCGCGTCGGTTACGCGAGTTCTCGCGTCCACGCGCTCCAGCGGTACAAGCGCGCTAAGCACCGCCCGTTCGTCCGCGTCGGGGCGCAGCAGCCGCGCAAGCGAGCGCAGACGCGGCGACGCGGCGGCGGCGAGAAAAACGCGCGCCGCCGCGAGAGACCGCTCGGCGCCGCCGGCGCGGACGGCGTCGAATGCGGCGCGAACGAGGCGCAGCGCCTCTTTCCACTCGGCGTCAGGCGCGTCAAGCGTGGCCATGTCCGTGGCGGCGGCAGGAGTGGCCTTGCGGCGTCAGGCGCGGATCAGGGCGAGAATCTCGTCGCGCCGCGTCTCCATTTCCTCCCGCGTCTTCGCCTCCAGATTGAGGCGGATGAGCGGCTCGGTGTTCGAGCAGCGAACGTTGAACCACCATGAGTCGAATTCGACGGAAAGGCCGTCGAGCTCAAATGCGCGCCCCTTGGCGCCGTAGCGCTCCTTCAAGGTGGTGAGGACCTTTTCGGCCGCCTCCCTGCTCGCCAAAGTCGTGTTGATTTCGCCGGAGGCGAAGTAGCGCCTGATCGGGGCCACGAGCTGGGAAAGAGTTTTGCCGGAGGAGGAGACGATATTGGCGACGCACAACGCGGCCAGCGAGGAGCTTTCAGCCGTGGAGTTGGCCTTGAAGTAGTAGTGCCCGGAGAGCTCGCCCGCGAACACGGCGTCCGCCTCGCGCATCTGCTGCTTGATGAACGCGTGCCCGACGCGGCTCATCATTGGCCTTCCGCCGTGCTCCTCGATTGTCTCCTTCACCGCCCAGCTGCTGCGCAGGTCGTAGAAGATTGCCGCGCCGGGATTGCGCTTCAGCATGTCCTCGGCGACAAGGGCGGTGATCATGTCCATCGGGACGATGTCGCCATTTTCGTCCACGAAGCCGGCGCGGTCGGCGTCTCCGTCGAACGCAACGCCGAAATCATATCCGCCCTTGCGCACTTCGGCCTGGAGGTCGGATAGCGTCTCGGTCTTGAGCGGGTTGGCCTCGTGGTTGGGAAAGTCGCCGTCGGGTTCGGCGTAGAGGGAGGTGAACGAAAGGGGAGTCCCTTCAAACGCCTTCGCCTCCCATGTGCCCATGCCGTTGGCGAAGTCGCAGGCGACGCGGACCGGACGGGGCATTGCCGCGAACGAGCGCACGAACGCCGCGTAGTCGGCGCCGACATCGGCCTTTTCGATCCTGCCGGGGACGGCCGCGGCCGGAGCGAAGGACCTTTCCGCGACGATGCGTTCGATGTCGGCGATTCCGGTCGCGCCGGAGATGGGGATCGCCTTTTCGCGGCAGAGCTTTAGTCCGTTGTATTGCTTCGGATTGTGCGACGCCGTGATCATGACGCTGGCGTCGCAGCCGAGTTTCGAGTTGGCGTAGTATGAAATGGGCGTCGAGCACAGGCCGAGGTCGATGACGTCCGCGCCCTGTTCAGTGGCGCCGCGGGCGAACGCCTCGAAAAGAGGGCCGGACGAAAGTCTGCAGTCGCGCCCCACAGCTATGCGTCTGCATCCGAGAAACGTGACAAAAGCCCGGGCGATGTCGCCAACTATTTCCTCGGTGATCTCCGTGCCGTAAACGCCGCGGATGTCGTATGCCTTGAAGATTCCTGCCATTTTTTTGTGTTTTCCGATTGCGTTCCCCGCGGCCGCGACGGCGGCGGGCGACTGGCGGCGGAGAATACCAAAACGCCTTCCCGCTTTCAACTTTGACTTGGCTTTTAGCTCGATTTGCTGTATTTTCGCCGCCGCTTCAACACTCTCGATCCGTCCAATGAAAATCGTTTTTGAAGCCGTTCTTCTCTACCTTGGCCTTCCCGCCGTCCTTGCATTCGCCCCGCAGTGGGTGGAGCGTTCGTTCGGAATCCGCGTCAACGCATGGGTCATTCCCGTTCTTCTTTTCGCGGGAGCCGTGGCTACATTGTATCTGAAAACGGCCGGATTGCTTAAAAGAGGCGAGTTCCTGCGTCTGAAAGGCGTGACGGCGCGCGACTGGCGCATGATGTTCCTGCGCTTTTTCGCGTGCGCGCTGCTGCTGACCGCTCTTCTCGCGCTGCATCGCCCCGATTGGCTGCTTTCGTTTCCTCGCCGCAGTCCTGGATTCTGGCTTTTCGTTTGCGCCGCCTACCCTGTAGTCTCGGTCATGCCGCAAGGTGTTCTCTATCGCGCTCTCTGGGAGAAGCGCTACGCCAGGGCGCTGCCGCGAACGGCGTCGCTAGTTTTGGGGGCTGTTTTCTTCGCCTGGGCGCACATTGTCTTCCGCAACGTCTGGGCCTGCGCGTTTACATTCGTCGGAGGTCTTTTCTTCCTTTCGTCATATCGGCGCACCGGCTCGCTACTTTTCTCGGGAATCGAGCATGCGCTTTACGGCGATTTCATCTTCACGATCGGATGGGGCGCGTTCTTTTACGAGGGAACCCAGGCCGCTATCCGCTCGGCCGCCTCGCTACCTTGACCCGGTCGATGACGCGACGGACACGGTCTGCGTCTGAACGCCTTCCGGGACGGGGCCAGTCTCGTGTCTGCGGTTTTGCACCCACGTCGCCTTTTTCGGTCCGCGCAGGGCGTTGAAATACGCCGCCGCTCCGGATGGCGGCGCCGTGAGGTCGGCCAGTCCAACGATTTCCATGTCGCAGGTCGCAGTAACGCGCGAGGCGAGGTTTGCGGCATCGAAATACCGCAGGGCCGGCTGGTAAACGGGATGCCACCCCTCGATGCGACCGAGTTTCTCGGTGCCGCCGATGTCGCACGGCCATGGCAATGCGACCCGAAGAGCGGAGACCGAGCGGTCCAGCGCCGCCAGGGCGGTCGCCTGGAAAGCCCCCTGCCCGGCGCCAGCCGCCGCAAGGTCGGCGCCGTTCCATTGTGGGAGCGATTGCACGTAGCGCGCGGCGACGAGCGCGCGCAGCGCCATGTCACGAAAGTAGCATGTTTCCGGAGCCGCGTTTTCATCATCGCGAAAGCCGTAGCCGCCGCCGTGTCCTCCGTCTGAAATCCGGTTCATGAAGTCGCGATAGTAGGCCGGATCGCGCCCCAGGTCGAAGCCGTGCGCGTTCACGTCGGCGGCGAGCGCCGAGCGGTCCAACGCCGGCGACGGCTCGGAGCCCCCGCCAACGCCGTAGTCGCGGAAACGAAGTTCTGCCGGCAGCGTTCCGGCTTCGGCGTCGCGCGGAAAAGCGATCCATCCGGTGGCAGGGGCGTGTCCGGGGATAGGCACCCGAAACCCGAAGACCGTGCTTCCCGGCCACTTGGCCGCGACGGTCGTGTCCGAGGCCGGGAGAATTTCGACCCCCGAGAGATCCACGGATTCGGCTTCCGTCCTGACGCCTTTCCAGAACTCGTCGAAATCCTCCGGTTCGGGCATGGCGCGGATTGCCTCAGTTCCGAAGCCTGCCGCGAGTGTGCACGAGACAATCTGCCCGTCAACGCGGAACAGCTTGCCGTCAGGCCCTGTCGCGAGCGACGCGGACGCCATCGCGAAGCCGGGAGCGTGGATTGTGTTCGTTAGCGCGAAATCGGACACTCCCGGCGGCAGGGCCGCGACTCCTGAAGAGCGTTTGAATCCTCCGTCTCCGATGATGGTCCATTTTACGAACGTTTCGCGGTCGGGCGCGAAGCCCCTGACGGAAAACTCGAACACGGCGGGCGCTCCCGGCTCGTATGAAAGTGGCGGTTGATCAGTGCGCCCCGTAACGGATGGTCCAGTCGGCGATGTCGCGCCCCGCGATGTTTCCGGAGCAAAGACGCAGAGTGCCGCAAAGAGTGCCGCAATAATGCCAATAGGCGCGCGAAAAACAAAAGGTGCCCGAAGAATGCGCCTCGTTGTGGAGGTGAGTGAGAATGGCTTTGTCATGTCCGGTTTCCTTCCATTTTCAGAGTTTCTGCTCCATGCGACGCGGGATCGGCGGCTGCGGCGCGGAGCGCAATGTCTGCGATTTCGCGGGCGGCGCGCGCCCATGTGAACGCGCGGGCGCGGCGAAGTCCGGCTTCGCGCATGCGTCCGAGGGTGGCGCCGTCAGACAGAAGCGCGACGATGCGCCGCCCCCATGCGTCCGCTCCGCCGGAAAGAGGCTCTACGTGCGCCGCGTCGCCGGCGATCTCAGGAAGCGCTCCGCCGTCGGAGCACAGCACTGGCGTCCCGGCGGCGAAGGCCTCCGCTACCTGAAGGCCGAATCCCTCGTAGCGCGAAGGCTGCACGAGAAGGTCGGCGGAGCGATACAACTCCACCAGACGCGCAAACGGCACCGCGCCGGCGAATTTAACAGAGTCGGCAAGTCCGAGACGTGCCGCCGCCGCGAGGGCTTCGGGATAACGGGGGTCCTGCGCGCCGGCGACGACGAGGCGAAGCGGAAAAGGCGCGGACGCTCGAGCGGCTGCAAAAGCCTCGACGAGCATCGTGACGTTTTTGTATGGATCGAAGCGACCGACGCAAAGCAGCGTTCGCGTTGTCTTGCGATCGCTGTTGCACGGCGGCGCTTGGCGCTCGCCGGCGGCGGCGAAAAAGGCGTCGTCCACGCCGTTCGGGACAGCCCGGAAGCGTTCGGCGGCGCCCGGCGGAAGGTTCAGGGCGCGCACGATGTCGCGCCGCGAAGTTTCGCTCACTGTGAGCAGCGCGTCGGAGCGCAGCGCCGCCTGGCGCAGAAGGAATCTGAACACTCCCTTCATGCGCGCCGTGCGGGATGCCGGAGCGTAATCCGGCACGACAAGCGGAATCGCGTCATGGACCGTTGCGACGCACGCAGTGCGCGCCCCGCCGCCGCGCCTTGTGGCGGCGAGAGGCACCATGTAGTTCGGCGTGTGGTAGAGGGCCGCGCCAAGCGAGCGCAAAAGCGCGGGTAGAAGGATCTGATTCTTTGCGGAAAGCGGTCCCCATGCGATCGGTCTGACGATCCCTCCGGCGTCGCGAAGCGCCTCGACGAAGGAGGTCGGGGCGTCTCGCCGCACCAGAAACACGAAGCGGAATTGCGGCATGAGCGCCGGCAGTCGCAAGGCGAGTTCGCGCGCGTAAACACCGATGCCGGAAGGCGTCGGAAGAACCCACCGCGCGTCAAAAACTGCGGTCTTCTGTGCTGGGTGTCTGCCTTTCATTGCCGCGCCTCCGCGGATTCAGGAGCGAGCCGAAGCAGAAGGTCGCGGCCGAAAAGTTCCGTCGAGCGCAGAACGAAGCGTGGCGCCGTCGGGAGGTCGAACGGGACGGCGCCGAACGTCCCCCTGGAGCCGGCACCGAGCACAAGCGGGGCGACAAAGAGCGCAAGTTCGTCGACGAGGCCCTCGGAAAGCAGTGCCGAAGCGAGCGTGGCTCCGCCCTCGCACAGAACGGACATCGCGCCCAAGTCGGCAAGGGCGCGAAGAGCGGCCCGCAGATCAAGGGCTGGCGCGGCGCGGCCGCACAGAGAACCTTGCGTTCCGACGGGAAAGGCGGGCGGCACGTCCAGCACCTGCGCGCCCGCCGCGCGCCACTCCTCGATACGTTCCGGAGGGCATAGGCGCAGACTGGTGAGAACGATGGTCTCGGCGGCGTGTCCGTCCGAGAAAAGTCTGGCCGTGGGCGGAATTCTGCCGCGGGCGTCGAGCACTGCGCGCAGCCCAGGCAGTCCGGTGAACGATGGCGGCACATCGCGGCGCAACAACGAGGGGTCGTCGGCGAGAACCGTGCCGGATCCCACAAGCACCACATCGGCGCGGCGGCGCATGGACTGCACCTCAGCGCGCGCATCAGGCCCGGTGATCCACTTTGAGACGCCCGCATGGTCGGCTGTTCCGCCGTCCAGGGACTGCGCCATTTTCAGTGTCAGGCGCGGCATCCCGGTCGTGGCGCGCTTGAAAAACGGGGCAAGTGTCTCCTCGGCCTCTTCACGCAGAACGCCCTCTGTCACTTCGACGCCCGCCGCGCGCAAAATGGCGAACCCGCGTCCGGCGTGGGCCGGATTGGCGTCGGTGGCGGCGCATACAACGCGCCGCACGCCCGCCGCGATGAGCGCCTCGGTGCATGGACCCGTGCGCCCCGTCGTGGAGCACGGCTCCAGCGTCACGTAGATGGTCGCGCCGCGCGCCGCTCCAGCTGGGGCGGCGCGCAGACACGCTATCTCGGCGTGAGGGCCGCCGGCGCGTGCGTGGAAACCCGTCGCAAGAAGTCTTCCGTCCGGGGAGACCAGCACCGCTCCGACTGGCGGATTGGGGCGGGTGCCGCCCTCTCCCAGACGCGCGGCGTCCAGTGCCGCGCGCATGAAACGGACATCGTCGGCGGAGGCTGCGCTCACGACGCGACGGTCCCCGCCGGCCGAAATTCGAGCGACAGGTCCACGGCCTTGACCGAATGAGTCAGCGCACCGATCGAAATCGCGTCAACGCCGGATTCGGCCGCGGCGCGGACTGTGGATTCGTCGATTCCGCCGGACGCCTCCAGCTTGCAGCGGCCGGCAACGATTTTCACGGCTTCGGCCATTCGCTCCGGCGGCATGTTGTCGAGCATTATCCATTCGGGAGATCCGGCCAGGGCGCTGCGCAGTTCCTCGAAGTTCTCGACCTCCACTTCAACTGGCACTCCTGGAAACGCCGCGCGCGCGGCGGCCACCGCCTGGTCAAGCCGCGACGGGTCGCCGCCACGCCAGAGCTTGCGGTGGTTGTCCTTCACCAGAACCATGTCCGAGAGACCCATTCGGTGGTTTGTTCCGCCGCCGGCCTTTACCGAATATTTGTCGAGGACCCGCATTCCGGGAGCGGTCTTGCGCGTGTCCAGAATCTTGCACCCGGTCCCATCGACCAGACGCACGAAGCGGGCCGCCGCGGTTGCGATCCCGGTCATGCGCTGCGCTAGATTCAGCGCTGTGCGCTCGGCGCTCAGAATCGAGCGGGCGCTGCCTGATACCCGAAGTAGGACATCGCCGGGAGAAAGGTCGTCGCCGTCTGAGGCGGAGCATTCGACACGCAGCGATGGATCCACCGCAAGAAACGCGGCGCGCGCCACCTGGATTCCGGCAGCACGGCATGGTTGGCGCGTTAGCAGCTCGGCGTCGGCCTCGGCGTCGGCCGGGACGAGCGAGAGCGAAGTGACGTCGCGCGATGTGCCATCCTCGTCCAGCGCACGGCGAATAAGATCGGCGACCGCCGGATTTTCGGCAATCGCGAGTTGTTCTTCCTGTGAAACGGTCATGGTCGGGTTTACTTTGCTGAAAGGGCCAGGCGGATGAGGGACGAAACGTCCTGCGGCGCATCGGGGCGGGCTGCCACTTCGCGCACTCGCTTGAATGCCGCCTCTTCTGACTGTCCGAGCTGGACGAGCGCCAGCGTTGCGTCGCGCAGGGCGGGATTTGGCGTGGCGCCAGGTGCGCCTGTGACTGTGTCGTCAGCGGCGGCGGCCTCAAGCGGGTTTATCTTGCCCTTAAGCTCCAGACAGATGCGTTCGGCCGTTCGTTTTCCAATGCCCGGGAATTTCGCCATGAACTTCGCGTCGCCATCCGCAAGCGCTGCAAGCAGCCGCGACGTGGCGGCGCCGGAGAGGACGGAAAGCGCGATTTTGGGCCCGACGCCTGAAACCCCCTGCAAAAGAAGAAACAGCTCTCTTTCCTTCGCCGTTGCAAAGCCGAAGAGAAGATGGGCGTCCTCGCGCACGTAGTCGTGTGCCAGAAGCCTGCACTCGGCGCCTTCGCGTGGAAGGGCGTCGTAAGTCGAAAGGGGAATGAAGAGTTCGTAACCGACGCCGCCGACATCAAGCACTGCGGCGGCCGGCGGCGGAGAAATGCGCTTTTCGACCAGTGAACCTCTGAGAAATGTTATCATGACTGAAAAAAACACTGCCTGTAAAAACACTGCCGGACGACGTGGCGGACGCGCCTACTGAGGCGGGGCGCGCAAATAGCGCGCCTGTGGCGCGGAAAAACACTTCCGGACGGCGTGGCGGAACGCCCCGGATAATATCCCGCCGACCCGTCCAAGTCAAAACGCTGGAAGTCAGAGGCCTACGACGACTCCGAGGCGCTCGCCGAGTTCAACGGCGGCGGCAAAAACGGCACCAACCCGAACCGCATCGGGAAGATGTTCGAAAAGATCCCCGAGCCCTACCGGATCAAGGCCAAAACAAAGACGAAGTTCGCGGTGGAGATGTAGGGCCGAGCCCGGTGTCGCCCGAAACCTTTCAACACTTCAACATTCCAACTGGCTTGAGACATGACACCCTTCGAATCGCTGATTTCCGAACTCGCCGCCGCGACGGGACTGCCGCTGCAGATTGACGCGCGGGAATCCTGCTCGCTCGAGACCGACGGCGCCATTCTCACCCTGCAACATCGCCGAGAGTTCGACGACGTCGTGATTTACGCGCCGGTCACGGAGCCCGGGGAGCCGCTGACGCCCGAGACGCTCCGCGCGGCCCTCTCGCTCGCCTTCAACGGCCAGGGGACACGCGGCAACTTCCTCGGCCTAGTCGAGGACGCGCTTCTGCTTTCGACGTCCATCCCCATGGAAGGGCTATCCGCCGAGGCTCTCGGCGGACGCCTCCTGGCCTTTGTGGACGCGGCGCTCGTCGTCCGCGACGCGCTCGAATCCGCCCCAGCGCCTCCAGCGCCCGCCGCAATGGTGGCCGACCAGTCAGAGAGCGCGGATTTTATGAAAGTGTGATCGTCGGGACAATTCAAATCCGCGGCCATGCCCTTGCATTTGGCCGCGGCGTAGTCATGTCCCCCTGTCGAGAAGGCCGTTGACGTATTTGACCGCTTCGGTCGCGGCCATTGCCCCGTCTGCGGTGGCGGTGACAAGCTGGCGGAGGGGCTTGACGCGGTTGTCGCCGGCGACGAATACGCCGGGGGCGCGGGTGTGGCAGTCCTCGCCGGCCACGACGTATCCCGACGCGTCGAGTTCTACGACCGAAGCGAAGTTCTGGTTCTCCGGAATGCGTCCGACCGCGACGAAAAGCCCCTTCAGCTCCAGCGTCCTGACTGAGCCGTCGCGCACGTCCTCGACTTCGATCGCCTGCAGGCGCTTCTCCGCGACGAGGCGCCTGACCGTGGCGTTCAGGACGAATTCGACGTTTGGCCTGGCCTTCAGGCGCGCGACGTTCGTCTCCTCGCCGCGAAAGCCGTCGCGCCGATGAACGAGATACACTTTTTCCGCCAGGTCCGCGAGGTAGAGCGCGTCCTCGAGCGCGGTGTTGCCGCCGCCCACGACGGCCACGACCTTGTTTCGGTAGAAGTTGCCGTCGCACGTGGCGCAGTAGGAGACGCCGCGCCCGACGAGGCGCTCTTCGTCCGGCAGCCCGAGCTTGCGATTCTCCGAGCCGGTGGCGAGAATCACCGCCCGGGCGCGGTGTTCGCCGCCCTTGGCCGTTTCGACAACCCAGTCCGCGCCGTCGCGCCGCAGCCCCACGGCCTTTTCGAAGGCGATCTCCGCGCCGAGACCGCGCGCCTGCGCCTCGACGCGCGCGCCGAAGTCGAACCCGGAGACGTGCGCCTCGACCGGGTAGTTTTCGATGTCGGGCGTGTTGAGGATCTGCCCGCCGCAGGTCTTCGCCTCCAGAACGAGGACGGACCGCGCGGCGCGGCGGGCGTAGATGGCGGCGGTGAGGCCTGCGGGTCCGCCGCCGATGACGACGATGTCGTGCATGGCGCGCTAGGCTCCGACAAGTTCGGAGATCGCGTCGCGGGAGACGAGGCCGACGCTGCGCTTGGCCTCCGCGCCGCCCTTGAAGAGCACGAGGCACGGGATCGAGGCTACGTCCCAGTCCTCCGCGAGCTCGTCCTGGTCGTCGATGTCGACTGAGACGAACTTCACGTCTGGCGTGGAGGCCTCGAACTCCTCCAGAATTGGCTTCATGGCCTTGCAGGGGCCGCACCAGCCGGCGTTGAAGTCCACGAGCACTGGCTTCTCGGCTTTCAGCACTTCGGATTCAAAGGTTTCTTTCGTGACGGGCGTCATGGCGGGTTCCTTTCGATTTGCTAGGCGAGCAGAGCCTCGATGCAGGGGGCGAGGGCGGACGGGGCGGTCTTGGGGCCGGAGCGCTTCACGACGGCGCCGGAGCGGTCGATGAGGAACTTGGTGAAGTTCCACTCGATCAGGCCGGGCTCGCGCTCCGGAGAGAGGCCGTGCTTGGCCAGAAGCTCGCGCAGCGCGGCGGTGTCCTCTGCCGGATCGTCGTCCTCTGGCTTCGCGGCCTTGAGGAATGCGAAAAACGGGTCGGCGCCGGCTCCGTTCACCTCGATCTTGGCGAGCTGGTCGAACGTCGTCTTGTATTTGGCCGTGCAGAAGGCGTGGATTTCGCTCTCGTCGCCGGGCGCCTGGTGCCCGAACTGGTTGCACGGGAAGTCGAGGATTTCGAGTCCCCTGTCGTGATACTTCTGGTAGAGCTCTTCAAGATCCTTGTATTGGGGGGTGAATCCGCAGCCGGTGGCGGTGTTGACGACGAGCAGGACCTTGCCCTTCAGGGTCGAGAGGTCGAGCGTGGCGCCCTTGCGGGCCTTGACGGTGAAGTCGTAAACGTTTTTTGCGGCATCCATGGTGTGATCCTTGCGTTTGGTGTTGGAAACGAGTCGAGACTACCCGAACCTCGCCGAAAAGGCAATTCACGCTTTTGCCAATGCGTGAATCGCCACATCTGGGCGCACGTCCGCGCGAATGAAGTCAGCGACCGTGGCCGCGGAGATCAAACGCGGTTCGCCGGCACGGCGCCGCCGGCGTTGCGGGACGCGGTGTCGCGGATTCGGGCCGCGAGTTCAAGCCCCACGCCGGGCACGGCGGCGGCGATCCGCGCTGGATCGGCCTCGGCGATGCGGCGAACGGAGCCGAACGCGCGCAGCAGAAGCCTCTTTCGAGCCTCCCCGATACCCTCTATCTCGTCCAGCGCCGATTCCCGGATGCGCTTCAGGCGAAGCGAGCGATTGTAGGTTATCGCGAAGCGGTGCGCCTCGTCGCGCAAGCGGATCAGAACCCGCAGGGCCTCGCTTTCGCGGGGCAGCGTGATCTCCGCCGTGCCATCCGGCCAGTCGGTCACGATTATTTCGTAGCGTTCCGCAAGACCGACCGTCGGCAGAGACGACAGCCCCAGCTCGGACAAGCGGGCGCGCGCCGCCCGCAGCTGCGTTATTCCGCCGTCGAGCATGACAAGGTCCGGCAGAGGACGGCCTTCCGCAAGCAGTCGCGAATACCGGCGTCCGACAACTTCGGCGATGCTCCGCGGGTCGTCGATTCCCTCCACCGTCCTAACCCTGAACCGGCGATAGCGCTGCGGAGTGGTTGTCCCGTCCACGCACGCTACCATGGACGCGACCGTGAGCAGCCCCTGGATGTGGGAAATGTCGAACCCCTCGATGACGTGAGGCGGGCCAGGCAGCCGAAGAATGCGCCCCAGTTCGGCGTTGCCTTCGCGCGCGCGATCGCCGGCAACCGCGGGCATGGCGACCTCCCGCGCGCGCAACTTCACCATTTCGCGGAGCGCCTCAAGAGTGTCGCGCACGGCGGCGGCGCGCTCGAAGTCCTGAGCTGCGGCGGCTTCGCGCATTTCGCGCTCCAGCTCCTCTCCCACTTCTGGATCCCCGCGCCTGAGAAAAGCGCATGCCTCCTCGAATCGCCGGACGTATTCCTCCGCCGAAACCGCCCCGACGCACGGCGCGGAGCATTTCGCTATGCGGTCGTCGTGGCAATGGCGGTGCGTTTCGGCGTCCGGGGAGGCCGCGTCGCATTTGCGCAATCCCCAGCGGCGCTCGACGAAGTCCTTGACGGCGTGGACAACCGTGCTTGAAGGAAAAGGCCCGAAGTATTCGTCGCCATCGTCGCGCACGATTCGGCATTCGGAAAACCGCGGAAGAGGCAAGTGCTTTTCGGCGCGAAGCGCGAGATATCGCTTGTCGTCGCGCAGCGCGGTGTTGAAGCGCGGACGCCAGTCCTTGATGAGTCTGCCCTCGGTGAGCAGGGCCTCGGCCTCGTTTCGAACCACAATCCATTCAAGATCGGCGAAGCACTTGACCATGCCGCGCCGCTTCGGGCTCTCGCGACGCATGCGGGCGGGATCGAAATAACTGCGAACGCGTCTTCGCAGATCCACGGCCTTGCCGACATAGACGATTTCGCCGTTGCGGTCGCGGAAAATGTAGCATCCGGGCTTCGACGGCAGGTCGCGTAGTTTGTCTCGAAGTGTGTCGGACATGGCAGACCGTCGCGGAATCAAACAAGAACAAGCCAGGAAAACACGTTCCCCGGCCTCTCTTCCGCGCGTCCGCGACTCCAGACTCGTCCTCCGAATCTGGTGGAGCTAGAGGGAGTCGGACCCTCGACCTTCTGAATGCCATTCAGACGCTCTACCAACTGAGCTATAGCCCCGCGGGGAAGTGTTGAAAACGGGGCGAACTCTACCACCGCCCCCGTTTCATGTCAATAGTTTTTTTCGGAAATCGTGGACGGGAACCGGGGTTTTTGCTAGACTCCCGGCCATGCACGACACAAATGAGCCCACCACCTCATCCGAGCGGCCCAAGGCGACTTCGGCGTGGCCAGTCCGGTTTTCGCCCAGGCAGGCGTCAATAGTCGCCGCCGCGGCGGCGACGCTCGCGGCCGCGTCGATGGCGGTCGTGGCGGCGGCGGCCGTCCGCTTCGGGCTTCGGTTCGTCTCCGCCCATTCCGGGGTTTTGCTGCCGCCGCTGGCCGCCATCATTCTCGCGCAAGTCCTCGCCCCGGCTCACAAGCGGCTCGGAGCCACGCTCTGGCGACTATTCCCCGAACGAGTCCGAACCGAGGCGAGAAACGGCGGAGCCAGGGCGGCGCGCGGATTCGTCTCAGCCTGTTCGATAATCCTGCTTCTGGCCGCGACGATTCTTCCCGCGGCCGCGTTCCTGTGGTATTTCGGATCTCTGGTCGCCAGACAGGTGGCCGGAATCGTGGAGCGCGTGCCGGACGCCCTTCGCTGGGCGTGGGAGCAGCTGCCGGACGTCAAGGCATACCTCGACGCGCACGGACTCGGAGAGGTCCTGTCAAAGATCGATCCCGCCACCTGGTTCGACCCCGCCGCCCTTGCGGAAAGCGTCCGCGTCCGGGCGTTCGCCATCGTAGGCGGAGTGCCGGCGTTTTTCGGCGCGGTCGCCAACTGGCTCATGGTTCTCGTTTACATGGTGATATACCTTGCCTCGCGCCCGCTGGACGGCTCGGACTTCACAAAGGCGCTCGTCGGAGTCGGGGACAGGACCAGAAAGACCGCGGGGTTCCTGATCGACGAATTCATCCGAATCGTCGTTGCGTTCTTTCGCGGACAGGTCGTCGTGGCGATCCTTGAGGGCGCGCTGTTCGGGCTCGGCTTCCAGTTTCTCGCAGGGCTGCCCTACGGGCTTACGCTCGGACTGCTCGTCGGGCTTGTCAACATAGTCCCCTACATGGGTTCGGTGTTCGTGATGCCGCCAGTATGCCTCTTCGCGTATTTCGGCGCCGGCGGTTTTTCGACGCTCGCGGTTGTCGTGGCCGTGTGGGCCGCAGTCGGACTGGCGGATTTCTACATCACTCCGGCCGTGGTCGGTGATCGCACCGGACTCGGCGCTTTCGCCGTGATCTTCTCTCTGCTCTTCTGGGGTGAAGTGATCGGCGGCTTCGCGGGGCTGTTTCTTGCGGTTCCGCTTTCGGCGTTTCTCGCGGTGGCGTGGCGATTCCTCGCGGACGCCCTCCGCCCGGCGACTTCCGGGGCCCCAGTTCAAAACCCATGTCCAGCAACGGCGAATCCGGAGACGACACGGAACTGATGCTCCGCGCCGCCGCCGGCGACGACGAGGCCTTCTGCCGACTTGTGCGCAGGCACGGCCCGTCTCTGGTTTCGTTCTTTTCCGCGAACGGGGCCGGCTCCGACGCCGAGGACCTGGCGCAGCGGACGTTTCTAAAGATACACTCGATGCGGAGGCGCTACGCCGCCGCCGCAAAATTCACCACCTTCCTGTTCGTGGTGGCGCGACGGGTTCTCGTGGATCACCTGCGCGCCGCGTCAAGGCTCGCCGCGCTACACGAGCGGGCTGGAGCGGAGGTTGAAACGACAGAGGAGGCGCCGCGGACGCGGGGAGAGGCCGAAGACGCCGAGGCCGCCCTCACGGCACTTTCGCCGCCTTTGCGGGAGGCGGTCGTTCTTGTCGTGATGCGGGGACTTGAATACCACGAGGCGGCCGAAGCGCTCGGAGTGCCGACCGGGACTGTGAAGTCAAGAGTCCACGACGCCCTGCGCCGGATGAGGGAGGCGCTCTTGCGACAATGAGCCCATTCTTGCCGTCGGCCGCGCGATCCTACAGGTAGCGTCCGGTCACGGAAGCCTTGCATGCGGCGATTTGAGCTGGCGTCCCGGCGGCGACAAGCCGCCCACCGGCGGCGCCGCCGCCAGGCCCCATGTCGAGCACCCAGTCGCAGGCTCGGACAAGGTCGAGATCGTGCTCGATCACGACCACCGTCGCCCCGGCCGCAACGAGGCGGCGGAACACTCCAAGAAGAACGCGAACATCGAGCGGGTGCAGCCCGATTGTCGGCTCGTCAAACACGAACACGGCATCCGCCTGCCCCCGGCCCATCTCGCTGGCGAGCTTCAGGCGCTGGGCCTCTCCGCCGGAGAGGCCTGGGGTTTGCTCTCCAAGTCCGAGATAGCCCAGTCCAAGGTCGTGGAGCGTCTGAAGTCGCGATTGGACCAGAGGGATGCCGCGGCACGCCTCCAAGGCGTTGTCAACGGTCATGGACATGAGCTCCGGCAGCGAAATCGAGTCGGGAGGCGCGTTGTCGACGGAACCATGGACTCCGACGCCCGAAGAGGCGTTCTTGGCGCCGCGCTTCATGGTGCGCCGAATGTTCCACGCCTCGCGGCAATAGCGGGAGCCCCGGCAGTCGGGGCAGGTCACTTCAACGTCGGGGAGGAACTGGACGTCAAGCGAAACCGAACCTGTGCCGTCGCACGACGGGCACCGCAGGGAGCCGGTGTTGTAGGAAAAGTCGCCAGCCTTCAGACCGCGCGCCCTTGCGTCTGGAGTGCGGGCCCACGCCTTGCGCAGTTCGTCGTGGATGTCGGCGTAGGTCGCGACCGTGGAGCGGACGTTCACGCCAATCGGCGTGGCGTCCACGAGCTGCGCCCGCGCGACACCTGGGGCGTCGATCTTCCTGACGTGCGGCGGAAGCGGCAGCCCGGCCGCCGCCGCCTGGAGGGCAGGCACGAGACTTTCAAGCACGAGCGTCGTCTTGCCCGAGCCTGAAACCCCGGTCACAGCCACGAGTCGCGCGCGAGGAATCCGCACATCTAGCGCGCCAACGGTGTGGATCGGAGTGGTTTGGAGCCGAATTTCCCCGTCGGCGAACACGTCGCGCGCCTCCACTCGACGTTCTGGCGGTCTCGCCGCGGAGAGGAACGGCCCGATCACGGAGGCCGGATTCCCCGCGACTTCGGGAACAGTCCCCTGCGACACCAGACGACCGCCGGCGGCGCCGGCGCCCGGACCAAGTTCGACAATCCAGTCCGCCGCGCTCAGAACCTGCGGATCGTGGTCCACGAACACCACGCTGTTGCCGTCGGAGACAAGGTCTCTCATCACGCCGAGCAGACCCTCGAGATTTGCGGGATGCAGTCCGATGGATGGCTCGTCAAGCACGTAGAGAACCCCGGACGTGCGGTTGCGCACGGCGCGCGCCAGCTGCATGCGCTGGCGCTCTCCGGTTGACAGAGTGGAGGAGGCGCGGTCGAGCGAGAGATAGCCCAGTCCGAGTTCCTCCAGGCGCCGGGCGGCACCGAGAAAGGAGTCGCCAATGCTCGCCGCCATCTTGCGAAGCGCGGGCGGAAGAGCGTCCGGGACGCCGCGGACCCATTCCACAGCCTCAAGCAGAGTCATCGCGGACGCCTCGGCGAGGGAAATGCCGCGCAGACGAGGATCGCGGGCCTTCGCCGAAAGCCTAGTGCCACCGCAGTCCGGGCATGTCTCCTCCTTGAGAAACTTCGCGACGCGCTTCATGCCCTTCTCGTCCTTGACGTTGCGAAGCGCATTCTCGACTGTGTGAAAGGCGTTGAAGAACGTGAAGTCCATTTCTCCAGAGCGCCCGTCCTTTTGGAGCTGATAGACAACATGGTGCTTTTCCGGCGGCGCGTGCAGGACGATCTCCCGCTCGCGCTCCGTGAGGTCTCGCCACGGGACGTCAGTGCGAACGCCGAGATTGTCGCGCGCTATGTCCTTCATGAGCGACCACATGAGCGACTGCCAAGGCGCCACGGCCCCCTGGTCTATGGTCAGGGAATCGTCCGGGACGATGGTGGCCGGATCGACCGTTCGGACGATCCCGGTGCCGTCGCATCGGCGACACGCGCCCGATGAGTTGAAGGCGAGATCCTCGGCTCCGGGGCCGTAGAACTCGACCCCGCATTCCGGGCATCTGATGGGACGCTCCGCCGCGACTGCCATCGACGGCGGGCAGCGGTGGCCGTTGGGGCAGACATGCGATCCGCATCGCGAAAACAGCAGACGCAGCGAATTGAGAAGTTCCGTCCCGGTGCCGAACGTGCTGCGAACCCCCGGAACCGAAGGGCGCTGGTGAAGGGCCAGCGCGGCGGGGACGTGCAGGACCTCGCGCACGTCGGCCTTGGCGGCCTGGGTCATGCGGCGGCGCGTATATGTCGAAAGCGATTCAAGATACCGGCGCGACCCTTCGGCGTAAAGGACCCCGAGCGCCAGCGACGACTTGCCCGACCCTGAAACACCGGCTATGCCGACGATCCGGCCAAGCGGAATGTCAACGTCAATGTCCTTGAGGTTGTGGACGCGGGCGCCGCGGACGGAAATGCAGGACGGAGAGCCGGATCTGGAACAATCCGCATTTTTCACACTGGAATGGACTTGATTGGTCATTTTGCCACGTGGATTGGGTCCGCCGCCGTGGCGGATGTCGTGCCCGATGATGCCACGTCCCTCCGCCGCAGTCAAACGCGCCGCGAGCCGCGCGGCCCTTTTGCCCGCCCTTTCGCCCCGCGGGCGGCGCCAGTCGCCGGTCGCGGGGCGAAAAAAACTGTTTCAAAATCGCCCTGCATGCGGTAGCATCGGGGCCATGACCGAAACATTCCACGATGGCGCCGGCTGCGCCGCGTCGCGCCCGTATCGCAGACCGGGGTTCATGCACTCCGGATTTCTCGTGTCGGAGCTTGTGAAGCGCGACTTCAAGACACGCTACGACCGCAGCGTCCTGGGCGTGTTCTGGTGCGTCCTGCAGCCCGCGCTCACCATGGCGCTGCTATACGCCGTGTTTTCGCTTTTCTTCAAGAGCGCGATCCCGAACTTTCCCCTCTACCTCATCTCCGGCATCGTGTTCTACCAGTTCTTCGTGGAAACCACGTCCACGGCGCTGCGCTCCATACAGGACAACGCCGGACTGATTTCCAAGGTGAACGTCCCGCTTTGGGCGTATCCCGTGACGCGCGCCGTCTCCAGTCTCGTGAATTTTCTGTTCGCGCTGCTGCCGCTTTTCGTCGTGGTGGCGCTTACGCGCGTCCCGATCAGGCCGACGATGCTGCTGCTTTCCTACAGCACCGTGTGCATGCTGGCGTTTTCGCTTGGCGTGGGGCTGGTGCTGGCGTCGCTGGCCGTGTTCTTCCACGACGTGAACTTCCTGTGGGGCTTCGCGTGCACCCTTTTCATGTATGCGACGCCGGTTTTCTACCCCGAGACCGCGCTTACGGGCGGACATCGCTGGATGGTCTATTTCAATCCACTCTATCACATGATCCACTTCTCCAGGGCGGTCCTGAACGGCGCCGTCCCCCCCGCTGTGGAGTTCGCCGCGTGCGCCCTCTTCGCAATCGTATCGCTGTCCGTCGGAATGCTCGTCTTCCGCGCCCTCAAGAACAAATTCGCGCTCGCCCTCTGACTCCATGGACACTCTGATATCGGCAAAAGGCGTCTCCTTGCGCTTCTCCGCGCCGACGGAGAGAAAGGGCAGCATCAAGAAATGGGTCCTCGACGCGGTGCGCGGGCGCGTTCGCAACCGCCATTTTCTGGCGCTGGACGACGTGACGTTCTCGATCAGGCGCGGCGAGACTGTCGGTCTCGTCGGGCGCAACGGGGCGGGCAAGAGCACTCTCCTGAAGCTCGTGACCGGGATCGTCAACCCGACTTGCGGCTCGATCTCGGTGCACGGGCAGGTGGCCCCCCTGCTGGCGCTCGGCAACGGCCTCGACCAGCGTCTGTCCGGCCGCGAGAACATCTACCTCAACGGCGCGATTCTCGGCTACGAAAAGGCCTGGCTGAGGGCGCACGAGGAGTCCATCATCGACTTTTCGGAACTGGGCGACTTCATCGACGCGCCCGTGCGGACATATTCGTCGGGCATGACCATGCGGCTGGCTTTCTCGATCGCGACGGCCGCCACTCCGGAAATTCTCATCCTCGACGAAGTGCTGGCCGTGGGCGACGCGGCCTTTCAGGCGAAGTGCCGCGTCCGCATCTCGGAAATCATCGAGGGGGGCGCCACGGTGTTCTTCGTCTCCCATAGCCTGTCCGACATCAGGCAGCTCTGCCGCCGCGCGATCTGGCTTGACAGGGGCCGCGTGGTCTGGGACGGCCCCTCGGAGGATGTCTGTCCGGTTTTCGAGAACTTCTCAAGGACTCCGTTTGTCCCGGCCGCGGAATTTCTCCCTGGCGCCGGCTCCGACGGAACCGTTCCCGTAGTCATGTTCCGCTTCAGGGCCGACGGCCGCGACCTTCTGGTTGCCAATCGCGAGGAGATGTGCTTCATCGCCGAGAATCTGCCGATGTGGGCGGGCGAGGGGGTCGCGTTCCACGCGTTTCCCGAAGCCCGTCCCGGGACCGTCCCGCTGTTTCGGTTCCTGCGGCTGTCGGACAAAAGCCATGCGTTCGCCGCCGGCGACGCGGAAGCGGCCCCGTTCCGGGCCGCGCCCGGCGAATGGAAGGAGGAAAAGACGATCTGCCACGTGTTCCCGGCGGCCGCGTCGGGACTCGTGCCTGTCCACCGCCTGACCAGCCCTGGCGTCCCCGGCTGCCGTCTGGCCGTTGGCGACGCCGCGCGCGACGCCATCCTCGCCGCAGAACCGGCCTTCGCCCCCGCCGCCGAACCGTTCTTCGTTGGGATGTGATGCAAGGCCCGCGCGAGACTTTGCCCCTCCGCGTCCGGGGGCGCGGTTCGGCCGCCGAAATTCTCGACGACCTTCGTTCATACATCGCTCTGCGCCGCATGGTCGTCGGCGAACCTCCGACGGATTTGGCCGTGACTCTTTCCGCGCGCAGGGGAAAAACGTTCCGGGACACGCTTCTGGGATTCATGCGCGAACGCGGCGCGGTGGACTCCAGGGTATGCGCTGCCGCCGGCATCGACCGCCGCCACTACAGCAAGATCCGCAACACGCCGGACTACAGGCCGACGAAGACTACTGTTGTTTCCTTTGTTTTCGCCCTCCGGCTTTGTCTTGCCGACGCGGAAAAGCTGCTGCGTTCGGCAGGATACGCCTTTTCCGAGGCGTCGGATTTCGATTTGATCTGCTCGTATTTCATCGAGTCCGGTCGATGGGACCGCGACATGGTGAACGACGCGCTCTACACCTACGGGCAGCCGCTCATCTGCGGCGTCACGCTGGACTGAACGGATTTTACAGCGCAGCCCCTGCGAAAATGTCGCCTGCCAGGCGACATTTTCGCAGGGGCCATGGTGCATGATTCCGCTCGTTCGCCGGGAAAAACATTTCCCGCGGAATAATCCAACACCTCAAAACAAAGGCTGACAACATGAATGAATTCCCTGCAAACTCGCCCGACGTCTTTGACGCTTCTGATCCGCTAACCGCCAAATCCGGTTTCAATGTCCATCTTTCGTTCTACCACGCCAATGGCAAAAACACCGGAAGCGCAATCAGGTTCAGCGTGGAACCGGCGACGGCGGATCGCGATGGGGCGGTGTTTTTTTCGCTTGCGAAGCAGAAATCCGTCGGCAATGCGGCGAGCGCCGGTGCCGACAGGTTCGCTTCGTTCGACTGGGCGAACAAGATCACTGTGAAACTCAATTTCATCGAAGTCGTCGAAACGCTCATGGTTTTTTCAGGACAGGAGGCGTCGTTGACGCACGCGGGAAAGGACGGCTTTTTCCACAATTCCCCGTCGGCCACAACGTCGGTCTCCCTGAAGCGAGCCGAAGATCCAGGCCGTCCCGGCTTCCTGCTCGGCGTTGGCCGAACGCCGAAGGCCGATCCGAATGCGCGTCAATACATGACGTTCGCTTTCCGGCCAGCCGAGGCGCTCGGTCTGCGTTTCGCGCTTCAATCGCAGTTGGGAGTCATAGCATTCGGCATCCCGCATGGGCGTCAGGCGGTGCCGGAAGGCGGGCGCTTCACGCCAATCCCATTGCAGTCGCCCACGGCAGCGGGTGCTTTCGCCCCGCCGCCGTCCTCCTCCATTCAGTCGTTTCACCACGTAGCCGCCGCCCCTGAGGCCGACGATTTCGGAAATGCGTTCTAGATAAAATGCAAAACGTAGGGTGTGACCAAACTTTGTCAGAACGCAAAGGACGCAATCGCGCGGGCCGATGTGTCCGGGGCTTCGCCCAGTTGAAAGGTTGAAAAGTCT
>DJYI01000146.1 GCA_002448475.1 Verrucomicrobia bacterium UBA6982 | reverse complement strand
CCGTTTGACCGTTTGACCGTTTGGGCGTTTGAGCGTTTAACCGTTTGAGCGTTTGTTTGGGTGATAATTCAAGGGTCGCGGGCGAAAGGGTAGTTCCGGGAGCGCAAGGCTGAATCGCCATGGCAGAGGAAAGGCTTACTCCGATGCTCGAGCAGTATCGGACCATGAAGCGGGAGATGGACTCCGACGCGCTTCTGCTCTTCCGCCTCGGCGACTTCTACGAGCTCTTCATGGACGACGCCCGCGAGGCGGCGTCGCTTCTCGGCCTGGCCCTGACGCACCGCGCCGGGCAGCCGATGTGCGGCATTCCGCACCATGCGCTCGACGCCTATCTGGCCAAGATCGTCCGCGCCGGGCGCAAGGCCGCGATCTGCGACCAGATGGAGGATCCCAAGTCCGTCAAGGGCGGCCGCATGGTCCGGCGCGAGGTGACGCGCATCGTCACGCCCGGCACGCTCACGGAGGAGGCTCTGCTCGACGACGGCGTCTCGAACTGGCTCGCCGCCGCCGTTCCGGCCGGCCGCGGCGGCCGCGACGGTTTCGCGCTCGCCGCGCTGGAGCTCTCCACCGGCGAACTAAGATGCGAGCGCGTTCCGGACGAGCCCGCGCTCGTCGCCGCGCTTCGGCGTCTGGCCCCTGGCGAGGCCATAGTGCCCGACCGCGCCGCCGCGGGCGAGGAGCCGCGCGCCGGCGAGGACGCAGTCCGGCGCGCCATCTCCGAGGCCGGCGTGCGCTGCGTCACGGCATGCGACGCATGGCACTTCGACCCCGTTTCCGCCCATGACGCGCTTTTGCGGCACTTCGGCGTTCCGACTCTCGATTGCTTCGGCTGCGAGGGCGACGCCGCCGTGCACGGCGCCGCCGGCGCGCTGCTGCGGCGCGTGGGCGAGGATCTTCACCGCGACCTTTCGCACGTGCGCGCCCTGCGCATGGGGGCGTCGTCCGGCTGGATGGAAATCGACTCCGTCTCCGCCGCGCATCTGAACTTCTTCCCCGCCCCCGGCGGCGAACCGGGGGCGTCGCTTTTCGAGGTCCTCGACGCCACCTGCACCCCCATGGGGCGGCGTCTGCTGCGCTCGTGGCTCGCGCGCCCGCTCGCCGAGAAGAAGGCTATCGACGCTCGGCTCGACGCCGTCGCGGCGCTTGTCGATTCCCGCTCCCGACTTTCGCCGCTGCGCCGGGCTCTTTCCGGCGTTCGCGACCTGGCCCGCTCCATCGCGCGCATTTCCCTTGGGCGCGGCGGCGCACGCGATCTTCAGGCCGTCGCCGATTCGCTGCGCGCCGTTCCGTCGATCCGCGAGGCGCTGGAGGGCTTGGCCACTGGCGGGGCGGAGTCTTCTCCTCCCGCTTCCTCCCCATCTCTTCTTTCCCCTCCATCTCCGCTCCCCGACCTCGTCGAGGCGATTGACGCCGCCATCGCCGACGAGCCTCCGCAGGCGCTCTCCGACGGAGGCACGATCCGCGCGGGCTACGATTCGGAGCTGGACGCCTTCCGGGAGGCCCAGACCAAGGGGCGCGCGTGGATCGCGGAATATCAGGCCGCCGAGATCGCGCGCACCGGGATCAGGAACCTCAAGGTCCGCTACAACCGCGTCTTCGGATATTACGTCGAGGTCACAAGTTCGCAGCTGTCCCTCGTGCCCGCCGACTATCAGCGCAAGCAGACCATCGCGAACGGGGAGCGCTTCACCACGCCGGAGCTCAAGGAGAAGGAGCGGCTCATTTCCGGCGCGGAGGAAAAGGCGCTGGAGCGCGAGCGCGAGCTTTTCGAGGCACTGCGCGCAAAAGTCGTCGCCCGCACCGCCGAGGTGCAGGCCGCGGCCGACGCTATCGGCCGCATCGACGTGCTGGCCGCCCTTGCCGACCGCGCCCTCGCGCTGGGATACGTGCGCCCCGAGATCGCCGAGGACGGAATCCTTGAAATCCGCGGCGGCCGCCATCCGATCGTGGAGCAGCTGCCCGGCGCGGAGCGGTTTGTCCCGAACGACACCCTCCTTGACGGCGTTTCGCGGCAGATCATGGTGATCACCGGTCCGAACATGGCCGGCAAATCGACTTATCTGCGACAGGTCGCCCTCATCGTCGCGATGGCGCAGACAGGTTCCTTCGTGCCGGCCGATTCGGCCCGCGTCGGCGTCGTTGACCGCATTTTCACGCGCGTCGGCGCCGCCGACGATCTCGCGCGCGGGCGCTCCACGTTCCTCGTGGAAATGCAGGAAACCGCCAACATCCTCGTGAACGCCACGCCGCGCTCGCTTGTTGTTCTGGACGAGATCGGGCGCGGCACTTCGACATTCGACGGCATTTCGATCGCATGGGCCGTGGCCGAGTATCTGCACGACAACCCATCGGTGAAGGCAAAGACGCTCTTCGCAACCCACTACCACGAACTCACCGATCTGGCGCTCGTGAAGGACGGGGTGTTCAACGCCAGCGTTCTTGTGCGCGAGCGCGGGGACTCCGTCGTGTTCCTGCGTCGCATCGTGGAGGGTCCGGCCGACAGGAGCTACGGCATTGCGGTCGCGAAGCTGGCCGGCATGCCCGAACCGGTTCTACGCCGCGCCCGCCAGGTCTTGGCCGGCCTGGAAAACGGCGACGCCCCGTCACGCCCCGCTCATGGCGTTGAATCCGAGTCGCCAGCCTCGGCCGCGTCCATCGACCGGCGCGTCGCTCGGCGCGAGGCGAAGAAGGCGCCGCCGCCCGGCCCCGCCCGCGAGGAGACGCCCGAGGAGACGCCGGAGGAGGCGCCTCCGGCGCAGCTTCTTCTTGGCATTTGACCGCGCGCGGTCGCTCTGCTAGACTTCCCGCCACCGATTTCCCGCGCAAGCGGACGCGGGCCATTTCCCCTCCCGGAGAGCGAACAAGTGACAGTCATCGAACAGCTTTTGGACCTTCAGGCGCAGGATGCCGTGATCAGGGATCTCGAACGCCAGGTCCACGACATCCCGAAGCGCCGCAAGTTGGAGCAGGATCGTCTGGACGAAATCCAGCGCGAGCTGCGCCACGCGACGGAATCCGTCGAGACATACGAGAAGCGCGCCGTGCAGACGGAGCTCGACATCTCCGAACTTCAGGCGCTTTCCGACAAATACGAGCGCCAGCGCCAGTCCGTGCAGTCCCAGCAGGAGTTCGCCGCGCTCGGGCGTCAGTCCGAGGCCGCGCGCCGCGCCCGCGTCGAGAAGGAGGAGTTCCTTGAAAAGGCGCGCGCCGCCATCGACACGGCGAAGGAGAACGTCAAGATCGTGGAGGCGCGCTGGCAGGAGGAGTCCGCGTCGGTGGAGTCCTACCTCGCGTCTCTGCGCACGCGCCTCGTGGAGGTCCAGCACAAGCTCGTCGAGCTTCAGGCCGCGCGCGACGAAACGGCCAGGAAATACGCGTCCCCGGAGAACGCCCGCTTTTTCAGCTACTACGAGCGCCTTTGCAAGAAGACGTTCCCGGTGCTCGTCCGCCTTGGCGCGGACAACGCCTGTCCGGGCTGCCACATGGTTCTGCCCCCATCCAAGGTGCAGGACGCGCAGCGCAACGCGAAGCTGGCCGCGACGCCGACGAAGATGAACGTCGTCGCCTGCGACTACTGCGGGCGCCTCGTCTTCAAATGATCTTTTGCCGGGCCGGAGGGCGACGGATCGCCGCGCCGCAACGCGCGGAGGAAAGTCCGGACTCCACAGGGCAAGGCGTCCCGGCCGCGAGGCCGGGAGGGGCGCGGGAAATCCGCGCCGACGGAAAGCGCCACAGAAAACAACCGCCAGGACGGTCTGTCCGTCCGGGCAAGGGTGAAAAGGCGGTGCAAGAGACCACCGCGCGTCCCGGCGACGGGACGCGGTCCAGGCAAGCCCCGCCCGGAGCAAGGCCAAATAAGGAACGTTTCGCGCGGCCCGCGCGAGTCCCCGCGAGGGGGCGTCGTTCCGGGTTGGCCGCAAAGACGAATGATCCGAGCCGCCCCTCGCGGGCGGACACAGAATCCGGCTTATGACCCCTTCGGCCCGACATCTCCTTCAGGCTGCGGCCGCGCTTCCGGCGGCCGCGGTCGTCCTTTGCCTTTTCCTCGCCGTCCGCTCCGGAGCCCCCGGGTCGTCGGTTCCGGGCGCGCGCCCCGCCCCGGTCGAAGCGTCGGCGCGGACCGGCGGCGGCCAAGCCCCGGGTTCCGGCGCGGGCGGCTCCGCGCTTGGCGAATCCGCCGCCGCCGCCCTGCGCGCGGCGATGGCGCCGGCGCCAAGTGCGGGCGGCGCTCTCGCGAAGAGGTTTCGTCTCGCGGGAACGGTCCTCGGAACGCGTCCGGGCGAGTCGCTCGCGATCATTGACGACCGCAGTCTTGTCCGGCAGCTGGTGGTCTCCCCCGGCGAGGAGATCGCCGAGGGCGTCGCGCTCGTCTCAGTCTCCGAGCGCTCCGCCGTTCTTTCCGGCGAATCCGGCGAGGAGACCCTGGAACTGGAGAAGTCCGCGCCCGCCCCGGACGCCGCCAGGCGTCGCGGCCCCTCCGCGCACGCGGAAACCGGCGCCGGGCGCGGCCCTTCGGACGCCCCGGCGGCTCCCCGGACGCCGCGCGAAGTCGCCGCCGAGCGCTTTGGCGGGCGCGAGGTGTTTCCGGGGCGCTGGGCATACGACCGCGGCAAGGTGGTCGAATACTACGAGGAGCTGCGCGCGCAGCCGGAGCGCCTGCTTGCGATTTTCGACACCATGGATCCTGTCTGGGGCGCGAACGAGGACGGATCTCGCCGGATCGACGGCTATCGGGTCGATGTCAAGGGAGAGTCCGATTTCTTCCTTGCCGCCGGTCTGGAGGAGGGGGATGTCGTGGTCGGCGTGAACTCCGCCCCGATGAACGACCGCCGCCGCGCCGAGGCGCTCATCGCGTCGTTCATCGAGGGGCGCGCCACGACGTTCGTTTTCGAGATCGAGCGCGCGGGTCGCCGCGTGAAGCAGGTGGTGGAGATAGAATAGGGCGCCGCCTTGTTCGCGCCGGCGCGAATTCCCGTCGTCGATTTTACCAGTCGCCCGCTCTCGATGCGGATAGCGCCCGATGTTGTCACAGCCTGAAAAACGCATCCTTTGCCTTGAATGGCCCGACACGCCAGGTGCCGACATGGCGATGGGTGGAATCCTGCGCATGGCGGAGGCCGGAGGACTGGAGATTCGCGTTTTTTCGCGCGACAAAGTGCAGCCTGCCGAAGTTCCGGCGCTTGTCAGGCGTCTGCGCCCGCTTGGCTGCATTGTCAACGACCCCGCC
Organism: Verrucomicrobia bacterium UBA6982; assembly: GCA_002448475.1. Lineage (GTDB taxonomy): Bacteria > Verrucomicrobiota > Kiritimatiellia > RFP12 > UBA3636 > UBA3636. Next base: position 7,300 of record DJYI01000146.1, on the reverse strand, counting down.
GAAGACGGCTACTATCCGCCACCGCTTTTCGGTTCCGTTCCGGTCGTGTATTTCGATCTTCCGTCGCCACCGCGGTGGAGGGGAGTGCGTTCCGTGCGCTGTGACAACTCCGCCGTCGCCGGCATGGCATTCCGGGAACTTTCCGCCGGGCTTCCGGATTGCTACGCCGCCGTTCCGAGCTCTTCGCTGCGGCACTGGAACGTCGAGCGCATCGCGGCGTTTCGCGCCATGTGCGCGGATGCGGGCAAGCCGTGCTTCGTGTTCCACGGACGCCGCGGCGAAGCGGCAGAGCGCCGAGTCGCGCGCCTTGCCGCGTGGGCCGCGCGCCTTCCGGCGCGATGCGCGATTTTCGCCACGAACGACAACATAGCCGTGGATGTCGCCACTGCGCTCGGGATCGCGCGGCGCAACGTTCCGCGCGACTGCACGCTCATTGGCGTGGACGGGCACGACACCGCCCCGGAGGGTGGCGACGTCTCCCTCATTTCGTCGGTGAAAATGGACTACGACCTTGCCGGGCGACTCGCCGCCAAGGCCGTTCTGTCCGCGGCGGAGTCCCGCTCTTCCGCCGCCGGGCAGTCCCGTCACGCCGTCGATTCGTTCTCGCCGCGCTCTTCGTCCGACTTCGCCATCTCCGCCTCCGCCCGCAGTTCACTTTCCGTGCCGGATTCCCCCCAGTCGGCGCTTTCGACGCTGTTCGGGCCGCTGCTTGTCGTCAGGCGGCGCTCCACTGGCGGGCGCGGCCGGCGCGAACCGCGCATCCTCGAAGCGGTGGAAATAATCCGCCGCGAAGCCTGCGAGGGGCTTTCCGCGGCCGTTCTCGCCGCGCGCTTTCCCGGCAGCCGCAACCTGTTCGAGCGGCGTTTCCGCGAGGCCATGGGCCACAGCGTCCTCGACGAAATCATCCACGTCCGCCTCCAGCGCGTCCTCGACCTGCTCGACCGTCCAGACATGCCGATATCCGCGATCGCGGCCTTTTCCGGCTTTTCGTCAGACCGCGAGCTGCGCCAGCTCTTCCTTCGCCGCTTCCGCTGCTCCATGCGGCAGTGGCGCGTCAGGCACTCCCCCCGAGCGCGCTGATCCCACGCCTAATTGAAACTTTTTTCATAAAAAGCGCCACTCATGGCGCTCTTTTCTTTGTATCATTGTTCCCGTTGGCCGCGCCATGCAGCCAGCGCGGCGGCCGCAATCGGTCGCCTGATTGTCGCGAACACACGAAGTCCCACACGAAAATGAACACGCATTCCAATCGCTCCTCGCGCATTTCCCGTGCGCCGGGTGCCACCGCAGCCCTGTGCTGCGGCATTTTTGCCGCAGTCTCCCCCGCCGCGCTGGCCGATCCCGGCTACATCGAGTCCGACGGCTCGCAGTTCATCAACACCGGCTACCACGTCAACCCGTCGTCAAAGGTGGAAGTCGACTTCGCCTTCGTCGATTTCGCCGACACCAGCGCCTACGTCCAGACACGTGTCTTCGAAAACCACCCCACCGCATCCTTCCCGAATCTCGCCTGCACACTCTACGTGGCCGGCACCCCCGGGGAGGGCAACCACACCATCGCCTTCGCCCTCGGCGACCGCGAAACGGGCGAGGCGCTCACCGGAATCTGGGCGTCTTCGGAATGCGACAACTACGGGAACGCGGCCAAGGGGCAGTTCTGCGACAACGTGCGCCGCACCGCCGTCATCGACGAGGCGAACCACTACGCGGCGCTTCTGGATGGAAACGGCGCATACGTCTGGCGAAAGGCGAAGCCGACCACCTCGACAATCGGCAATCGCAAATACACCTACACGCACACAGCGCTACGCCCGCTCATCCTCCTTGGCCGCCCGACAAACGCCGCAGGCTCGACGGCGGACTTCCGCGGCAAGGCCCGCATCTACGGCTTCCGCATCTACGAGGACGGCACCCTTATCCGCAACTACGTGCCCGCGCTCAAGGGCGGCGAGGCCGGCCTCTACGACACGAAGGACGGCGGTTTCCTCCCCAGCGCCCGGGCCGAAGGCAACGCCCTCGCCCACGGCGGCGACATCCGCATCATCCCCGACGACGGCTACGTCTCCACGTTCGGAAACAATTCGAGTGCCGGCATCGGCGAACTGTATTTCGACACCAAATATCCGGTGACGAAAAACACCCGCGCGGAATTGGACTACTCCCTGGCGATGAATTATCCAACGTCCGGATACGACGGCAACCACAACTGGTATCTTTTCGCCGGCAGCGGTTCATCCGGGTATTATTCGCGCTTCAATGCATATTTCAACAAGACGGCATCCGCATCGTTCGGCATTTCCGGAGGCGGAATCCACTGGAAGAATCCGACTCCGAACATTCCGGCCCCCACCAATCAGGTCAACGTCCGGCATGTCGCATTCGTGGACAACTACAAGGGCGTTGCCGGGATGCTGACGGATGGCTTGACGAATTCCACCTACGCCATCACCGCACAGGCCAATTTGGATTTCTCGGCCAATACGCTCAAAATCGCGAAATCGAGCAAGAGCAACGAATACGGATACGCGCCGCTCAAGATCTACGGCTTCAAACTCTACGAGGAGGACGCCCTCGTCCGCTCCTACAAGCCATACGTGAAAAACGGCATTCCAGGCCTTCTCGACACCGTTGGCACGGGCGGGTTCATTTCCGCCGCCGTCACCACAAACGCGCTCAACATCGGCTACGGCGGCCTCATCGACTCCGACACCGCCTCGAAGGAAGCCTACATCGAGACGATCGCTTCCGCGAAGCAGTCCATTGACACCGGCTACTCGGTCGGCCCGAATACACGGATCGAGTTCTCCTTCGCGCTGACGGGCACTAAGGAGGACGGAGCGCTGGCGGGAGACTGGTATCTCCTCGACAACCAGATCTCCTCCCCAGCCTACAAGGTGAACTTCCTCTACCAGTACAGGTCCGGCAAGTTCGTGTGGTCGTGCGGCTCCACGGCGTGGGAGACCCTCTCATCGCCGCTCCCGGCCGTTGGTATCCGCCACACGGTGGTCATGGACTGCCACGCGAAGACGCTCTCCGTCGCCTCGGCGAACGGGACTTCCGGCACTATCTCCATCGCGAGCCCGCCCGCGTCGGTCATGACCGGCAACACGCTACGCCTTGGCTCGCGTTACAACGGAACCAGCTGCTGGGCGGGCATCCGCATCTTCTTCTGCCGCATTAGCGAATACGACGCCACGACCGGCAAGTATGACCTCAAGCACGAGTTCGTGCCCTACACCGACGGCACGCAAGTCGGCCTCTATGATGCCGTCGAGGGCGGTGTCAAGGGCGACGTCCTGAACTCAGCCGTTCCGCTCACCCTCACCGGCATGGGCGTCGACGGAGCGGAAATGTGGATAAAGGAACTGCCCGCGACGGCGACGGTGCCGACCGAGGGCTCGATCACGCTCACGGCCGCGGCGGCCGGCGCGAAGTCCTACAAGTGGACGAAGAATGGCGAGGTCGTCGCCGGAGCGACGGGCGAAACCTGCGCGGCCGCGTGGCGCAAGGGCGACTACAGCACCCCGGACATCTACGCCTGCACCGCGATCTACGACGTCTTCGGCGTCGAAACCGAGGGCGAGCCTGTCTCCTGCAACGTCTTCAGCACCCCATCCGCTTTTGTGATGGTTGTGCGCTAGGCGCCCTAGGAGAGCTAGGAAGCCTAGGAGCCCTAGGCCCCCTAGGAATCCTAGGAACCCTAGAAAACCTAGGAACCCTAGGAAGCCTAGAGCCCCCAGAAACCCTAGGAACCCCAGAAACCCTAGGAACCCTAGAAACCCTAGGCGCCCTAGGAATCCTAGGAAAACTAGGAACCTCAGGAATCTCAACAATCAAGCAATCGATGAATCGTTTTCTTCTCGCCTTCCTGCTCTGCACCGTCGGTTCCGCCGCACTGGCGGATGCCCCGCTCTTCGATCTCGACCCCTATTCCTTCCGCGAAGAGGCGGGCGGCGTGTATCGTGCTTACGGCGTTGCGTATTGCGCAGCTACGAACTGGCAAAATGGCGCAACTCTTTCTATGCGGGCGCGGATCGTCCCGGAGCGAAGTGACGAGGAGGTTCTCGGTTCCATCGGCATCGTCGCCTACGAGTCGCCGGAAAACTACTGGCAGCTCGCACTTGTGAAGCCTGATGCCAAAAGCAAGCGCGCCGGCAAAAACTACTGCGAACTCAAAGCAATGGTGGCCAGCGTCTGGGGCGGCGATAAGGAGTCCGCGCGCAAGCTCGAAGAGAAAAAGACAGCCGCGTGGCAGTTCGGCCGCGCCTACGACTTCGCGCTCGACGTCCGCCCGGATCGCGCCGAGGGCACGATTACCGACGCCGAAACGGGCGATGTCGTCTTCCACGCCGCCTACGAGCCGGCCGACGGCGCACCGCCCTTTGTCAGAACCCGCCCGGCGCTCATGGCCAGCGGCTGGCTGCGCGGCACCTTCTCCAACGTGGAGGCGGAAAGCGTGAATGCCTCCGCCCATCCTGATGCGCAGGCTCTGCCCCGCGCTGCGGCGTCCCATCCTGATGCGCAGGCTCTGCCCCGCGCTGCGGCGTCCCATCCTGATGCGCAGGCTCTGCCCTGCGCAATTGGCGATATGGCGGCCTTTCCGCCATATCGCCCCTCCGGCCCCGAAACCGGCCTTTACGGCTCGGCCACCGGCTTTTTCCACATGGAGACCATCGACGGCCGCGACTGGCCGATCGATCCGACCGGCCGCGCGGTCATCCTCGCCGGAACGCAGCACATCAAGCCATGGGGCACCTTCTCAGATGCCGCCGGCTATTCGCCCTACGGACGCTTCGTCGCAACTAACTACCCCTCCGTCGAAGCCTGGGCCGACGAAACGCTCGCGCGGCTCGACGACTGGGGATTTACGATGCTCGGCAACGCCTGCGCGCTCGGCGTCCTTGCCCGCAAGACACTCCCGCACGTGCGCAACATTCAGCTCGGCCAGCGCGTCTCGCGCGGCGACCCGGACTGGTTCATTCGCGAGTGGCAGTTCCGCCCGTGCTCCGCTCTGCCCAACGTCTTCCACCCCGACTTCGCCGCGGCGTGCGAGTGGCGCGCCCGCGAGCAGTGCGCGCCATACAAGGACGACCCGTGGCTCATCGGATGGTTCATCGACAACGAACTGGCGTGGTGGGGCACCAGCAAGCGCATCCCCGGCACGGGCCTCTACGGCTGCGTCGCCGCGCTGCCCCCCTCGCACAGCGCGCGCAAGGCGCTCGACGCCTTCCTCGCCGAGCGCGGCCTCGAAGTCGGCCCCGACGTCCCGAGGCAGGCCAAGATCGATTTTCTGCGCCTCTATGCGCGCACCTACTACGAAAAGACCGTGTCCGCGATCCGCAAGGCCGATCCCAACCACATGGTCCTTGGCAGCCGCTACGCCGGAATCGATGGTGCCGCGCCCGTCGTTTACGAGGAGGCCGGCAAGTTCTGCGACATCGTGACCTTCAACTGCTACCCGTGGGCCGACCTCGACCGAGGGATCGTCCTCGACGCCGAAGGCGGCGTCCCGATGACGGAGCGTCTGCGCGAATATCACGGCTACGCGAAGGCGCCGCTCATGATCACGGAGTGGAGCTTTCCGGCGATGGACCACGGGCATCCGTGCCTTGTCGGCGCCGGGCAGCGCTTCCGCACCCAGGCCGAGCGCGTGGAGGCGACGATGCTCTTCGCGCGCACCCTTCTCGCCGATCCGCACGTGGCGGGCTACGACTACTTCAAATGGAACGACCAGCCGAAGACCGGCTCCTCGCGCCACTCCCCCGAGGATTGCAACTACGGCCTCGTGAACGATGACGGAATTCCCTACGAAGGCATCACAAGCGCCTTCAAGGCGCTGCACTCCGACCTCGTGAAGTGGCGCAGCGCGCCGCCGCCGCAGGAACGCACCAGTGCGACCGCCGCGCAAACGGCGGGTCTTTCCGAGCGGGAGCGCTACTTCGCCGCCAAGGTCTTGCAGTGTGCCGCGCCTGCGGCACCCACCAGGGTTTTGCAGGGCGGCGCAGACGCGCCGCCCCCGGCCACCTTTGTCCAGGAAGGCGATCGCTACACCCTCTCCAACGGTCTGGTGCGCATTTCCGGGCGCATTGGCTCCAAGTGGCTCGCCGACGAAGTGGCCTTCGCCGATGGTCGCCCGGTCGGTCGCCTCAACGCGCTTCTTGCGGCCGACGACCGCGACCGCTACGTATGGCTCGACACCACGCTCCTCTCCGGCGTGGAATCGGAGCGCGACGAAGCGACCGGCGCGGCATCCGTGCTGCTGCGCGGCCTTGGCGGCCTGGCGGCCAATCCCGCGCCAGTCGGTCCTGTGCCAGGCGCTTCCGCGCCGATCGGTCCTGTGCCAGGCGCAGAAGCGCCGGTCTGTCCTGTGCCAGGCGCGGAAGCGCCTGGTATTAGCCCCCCCGAAACCGACTCCGACACCGCGCTCTCCTTCGCGATCACCCTCCGCGTCACGCTCCTGCCAGGCCACCCCGACGCGCTGCTGGAGCTCGTCGCCCTCGAAAATCTCTCCGACAGGCCGCTCGCCGCGAGCGCCCTCTACATGCGCGCCTTTTCGCGCGACAAGCAGAAAGTGCGCCCGACATCCCCGCCGAGACTCTGGAAAGCGCCGAAACTCGGCACGTGGAGCCTTCCGGGCGGCGGCGAATGGGGACTTGCCACGCACGACTCGTCAGTGCGCAAGTTCCAGTTCTTCGTCACGCCGAAAAACGGCGTCCAGCATCCGGACGCCGCGTATTCCATAGTCCCCGACGGGCAGTTCTTCACCGTGGCGCCGGGTGAAACCTGGAAAGCACCCGTTCCAATGGGCGCCCGCCTCTTCATGTCCAGCCACTGACATCCAGCCGTTCCTTCCAGAATATGCCTGGAGTACCGGCTGAACTGGCATAAACGGCAGGGCGAGCCGGACGCCGCCCTCATGCCTGCGCGCCCCTTTCCGCCCCGTTCTGCGCATCGTCAAAAACTGTCTCCCAGAGACGATTTTTTTACATTCGCACACCGGGCGCTTGACTTGAGGGGCGCGTTTCTCTATTCTTCTGGCCCGTTGCGCCGCTACACCCCCTCAAAAACACAGGGTGCGCGCGGGCCGGCAACCCCGGCGCCGAAGGGCGCCGCTCTTTGAAAAGGGAACCGCTTTTTCGGGCATTGCGCCGCCCACGCCGTCCGCGGAGAATCCGCCGGACGGGGCGCGGGAGGCGCGGCCCGACAGTCAAGTAAGTTTGTGCTAGGGAATTCACAACAAACCCGAAACTCAGGCGCGATCGCCGCTCTGTCCTGTGCCGCGAACGGAAGTTCGCGGTCG